>JACZJL010000034.1 GCA_014860585.1 Bacteroidales bacterium
TCAGAGAGTCATTGTATGTGAGTGGCTCGGTCATCAGATCGACTTTCAAAGCTTCGGGGAGTTTGTGGCATGGGCAACAAAATGTTACTCAGTTTTTTACAATGAAAAATAAATTTAAACCTAACCCGGATAAACCAGAAATTACTCCAAAGGAGTCCTGCGGACAAAATACAAGAAACAAATCTCTCCATAGGAGTCCTTTGGACAATGAACAAAGAATTAAAATTCCAAACAGTGAAAGCAACCCTGCCTGCGTGACGCAGTCAGGCAGGAATGAATGTGGACCAGTTTGGGTAATTGAATTTTTTAAATTTCGTATTTATTTGTCTTTTGTCTTTTGACATTTTCCAATGGATGCCTTCGGCAGAAAATTCTGCAAAAAAAAGAAACAAAAAAAAGAAACTAAAACCTATAACGATGAAAAAATTCAACATGATCCTGCTTTTTCTTTGGTTTACGATGATGGCTTCGGGGCAGTACATTACCCCCGGAACCGGCGTCAACTGGAATTTAGAGCAGTTTGTCAGCAATTCCGGCGGAATCATTTCATTTGATGGTTCGGTGTATGATATCTCCGGCAACATCACCATTTCTGCCAATGACATCATCAGTATAAACGAACCGGTATATTTCAGGGTATCCTCCACCGTATTGATCACAGTAAGCGGAAACCTGATCATAACCGCCCAGGAACCGCCTGTAATATTTGCCTCAACTGACCAACAGAACCATTTCACAGGATTCAAATTTCAGAACAGCTCTGGTTCAAACCTCAGCAATGTTCAATTTTTCCGGGCTGGTGGGATCAAATTACTCAGTTCTAATATTGAGTTCAATGGTTGTGTGTTCGAGGAGTTCAATCAATCCAACTGTACCGGCGCCCTTGATCTCAGCCAGAGTTCCCCGCTCATTTCATCCTGCGGTTTTATCCAGAATGCAGGGCCTGCTGTGCTTTCGTCAGCCAATGGCGCCTCTTCCCCACAAATCATCAACTGCATAATGGATGGCAATGTCACTACCAATGCCAACATGCCGCAAATCAATTTGGGAACTTCAGCAACCGATTCCATAAGGATTGTTGGAAATCAGATTATCGGGAACCCGGCCCTATTACAAGTTGGCGGAATCGCTATCACCACATTGGTCGGTGGTACTTTAACAGCGCGGATTGAAGGCAACCTGATAAAAAACAACCGCTATGGGATGACCCAATACGGAAACAACATCGGATCGGTAATTCGAAACAATATTATCGAAGACAATAACACTCAGGGGCTTCCAAACCTTGGTGGCAGCGGCATTAATTTCTTCGGAAACACGACCAACCAATCCTATGTTTCCGGAAATACCATCACCGGAAATCTTTGGGGAATTACCATCCAAAACAGCGCCCAACCCAATTTTGGTCAGCTCGATCTGGGTGATCTGAGCCCGGGAATGAACCAGCTTTTCGGAAACGGTAACGAAGGAGAAATTTTCGACCTGTACAACAACACGCCGCTGACCATCTGGGCACAAAATAACGATTGGGGAACCATGGACATAGATTCTGTTGAAATGCATATTTTCCACCAATCCGACGACCCCACCCTCGGTATTGTCCATTATCTCCCACTGCTTGATCCGACAGTGAGCATTCATAATTTTGACAGCAATCCAGATCGGGATAATTTGCACGTGCTGTTCCCAAATCCGACAACCGGATTTATCAGTATTCAGGGATTGCCAGAACAAAAGAAAATGAGTTTAAGACTTTTTAGCCTAAACGGAGAGCTAGTAAGATCTATTCAAACGAATATGCAGAAGGGGGATTTTGATCTTTCCGGCTTGCCACCCGGTTTCTATTTTTTAGTAATTCAAACTCCCGAAAATAGCGTTGCACGGCGGATAATTATTCATTAGCTGCGGGTTACATTTGTTAAATATTTCAAAAACCGGAAACACTGTACTCATTAATTTCCTTTTAAGTAGTGCTTACCAGAAAACCCTTAACGTTGACCCCAACCCTCCCGAAGTTTCGGGATAAATTCACGGAGCAATGATTTTCAGCGATTTACTCACTTTGGTGCTGGTAATTAACTCGGTGAAAATCAAATTCAGGTTGTTTTCTGGCAAGCACTAAGTATCTGAATAATACGATTTCAAAGGATCGAATTGTGACGATACCATTAATTTGGGGAGTTACAAGACCAAAATCATTTACTTTTGTACTTTTATTTCAAGCACTTAAACCATGGATAAATACACCTATCTGGGAAATGCTGATCCTGCGGTCATCGAGGCGATGTACGATCAGTACCTCGCTGATCCGGAGTCGGTTGATCTGAGTTGGAGGAAATTTTTTGAGGGTTTTGAGTTTTCGAGGCAGCGCTATGGCGATGATGTACCAGCAATAAACGAAAGCTATCTTGATGAGTTCAAGGTGATTAACCTGATCAACGGCTATCGTCAGCGTGGCCATCTTTTCACACAAACCAACCCTGTTCGCACACGCAGGCAATATCGTCCGACACTCGACATCACAAACTTCAATCTATCCGAAAAAGACCTCGACAGGAAGTTTGCCGCCGGTAATGAAATCGGTTTGGGAGAGGTCACTCTTCGGGAGATCATTTCGCACCTCAACGAAACCTATTGTAAAAGTGTTGGCGCCGAGTTTATGTTTATCCGCGATGTGGAGGTGATGGCCTGGCTGCGCGCCGGTATGGAGCGAACACGCAACACCATGAAATTCAGCAGGGAGGATAAAGTTTACATCCTTAAAAAGCTTGCCCGTGCTGTGAATTTTGAAAAATTTATCCATAAAAAATTTCCAGGACAAAAACGCTTTTCACTCGAAGGAGCTGAGTCTCTGATTCCGGCCATGGATGCTATCATGGAAAAAGGAGCTGATTTGGGTACAAAAGAGTTCGTCATCGGTATGCCCCATCGTGGCCGGTTGAACGTACTGGCCAATATCATGCGAAAAAAATTCAGCGACATCTTTGCTGAATTTTCAGGGATTTCTTACGATGATGAAACTTTACTGGGCGATGTGAAATATCACCTGGGTTACTCCTGCGAACGTGAAACTACATCTGGTAAAAAAGTAAAACTCACACTTACAGCCAATCCCTCTCACCTTGAGACTGTTGACCCTGTAGTGGAGGGTATCGTTCGTGCCAAAATTGATAATTCCTACAACGGCGATTTTATAAAAGTAGCGCCCATACTCATTCACGGCGATGCCTCAATAGCTGCGCAGGGCGTGGTTTATGAAGTAGTGCAGATGTCGCAGCTAAAGGGGTATAAAACCGGAGGAACAATACATATTGTTGTGAACAACCAGTTAGGTTTCACTACCAATTACCTTGATGCACGTTCGAGTACTTATTGCACTGATGTTGCTAAAGTAGTACAATCTCCTGTTTTCCATGTTAATGGCGACGATGTGGAGGCACTCGTTTATACCATCCAGTTTGCTATGGAATTCCGTGATAAATTCCGGCGCGATGTCTTCATCGACCTTCTCTGCTATCGCAAATATGGCCACAATGAGGGCGATGAGCCGCGGTTCACCCAGCCACTGCTGTATAAGATAATCGAAAAACACCCGAATCCGTTCGATATTTATGCAAAAAGGCTGATCGGAGAAGGGCTGGTCACAAACGATGAAATTACCCGAATCCAGTCGGAAATCAATGCAACGATGGAGCGTAACCTCGAAGAATCCAAAACAAAGGAAAAAGCGAGTATCAGGTTCTTTCTGGATGGCAACTGGCACAAAATAAGGAAGGCTACTTCAGCCGATTTTGAGCAATCCCCCGACACAAGTGTAAAGGAAGATGTGTTGAAGGAAATAGCAGTAAAACTAACTTCATTGCCTGCTGATAAAAACTTTTACCGGAAACTGGTAAAACTGCAGGACGACCGCCGGAAAATGGTATTTGAAGATGACCGGCTCGATTGGGCCATGGGCGAACTGCTGGCCTACGCTACATTGCTTAAAGAAGGCTACAGTGTGCGTTTGAGCGGGCAGGACTCCGAACGCGGAACATTCTCCCACCGTCATGCCGTAATGAGGGTGGATGAATCGGAAGAAATCTATATTCCTTTGTTGAATATTGACGAAAAACAGGCACATTTTGAAGTGTACAACTCATTACTTTCAGAATATGGTGTGCTTGGATTTGAATACGGTTATGCTCTGGAAGCTCCTGACAACCTGACCATCTGGGAGGCACAGTTCGGCGATTTCAACAACGGCGCCCAGATCATTATCGACCAGTATATCAGCAGTGCTGAGGAAAAGTGGAATGTGATGAACGACCTGGTGTTGCTGCTTCCACATGGCTATGAAGGTCAGGGTCCCGAGCACTCAAGCGCCCGCATTGAGCGCTTTCTGACCCTTTGTGCCGAGAACAACATGCAATTGGTGAATGCAACCACTCCGGCCAACTTCTTCCATGTGTTGCGCCGCCAGATTCACCGCGATTTCAGGAAGCCATTAATTGTTTTTACTCCAAAAAGCCTGCTTCGCCATGCCCAATGTGTTTCTTCTCTGAGCGAATTTAGCAATGGCGGTTTTCGTGAAATAATTGACGACCCTTCAGCCGATCCTGAAATGGTTACCAGAGTGGTTTTTTGCAGTGGTAAATTGTATTACGAATTGTTGGAGGAAAGAGAGGAAAAAAAATACCACGAAACAGCCATTGTGAGAATCGAACAACTTTATCCTTTACCTGAGAAACAAATTAAGGAGGTGTTGGCGAAATACAAAAATGCAACAGATTACATCTGGTCGCAGGAAGAGCCGGTGAACATGGGCGCCTGGACTTTTATGCTACAGAATTTTCCTGGCGTCAGGTTAAATGTCGTCGCCCGTCCGGCAAGTGGTAGCCCGGCAACAGGGTCTCCAAAATTTCACGTCCTCCGGCAGCGAAAAGTGATCGAAAAATCTTTCCGGGCCTGTGATTGCCCTATGGTGAACAAGGAGTGTCGCATGATCTGCATCGGTAACCGTTGGAAATCATTTGCCGAAAATCCCGAAAAGGTAATTAAGGCCAACTTCCTTAATCAATTGAAATAGAAAAAATAAATAAAGTTATGATCATCGAAATTAAAGTCCCAAGCCCGGGAGAATCCATCTCTGAAGTGCAACTGGCCAACTGGTTTTTTGCCAATGGCGATTTTGTAGAGAAAGATGCCGAGATTGCCGAAATTGATTCGGATAAAGCCACCCTGACCATTAACGCATCGGAGGCAGGAAAAATAGCCATTTTGGTTGAAGCCGGCGAGACAGTAGAAGTTGGAACGGTAATCTGCACCATTGACACCGAAGCTGAAGGCGCGCCCAAAACAGAAAAGAACGAAGAAAAACCCGCTGTTAAAGAGGAAAAGAAAACTGAAAAACAACCTGAGCAGAAAGCCGCAGCCAAAGAACCTGTTGCAGCCAAAGAAGGTCAGCCGGCAAAAAGCCTGGGCATTCACATTTCGCCTTTAGCCAAAAAACTGCTAGAAGCCAATAAACTTAGTGAAAGTGATCTGGTAAATTTTTACAAAAAACTTCGCCTTTCAAAAGATGATGTCGTGCAGTTTATCGACGACATGAAATCCATCCCGACTGCTCCTCAAGCGCCCCAAGGTTCCCCGTCCTGGGGTGGCCACCGCGAAACCGATCGAAAAAAGATGACTACACTCCGGCTGAAACTGGCCGAACGACTGGTTGCCGTTAAAAATGAAACAGCCATGCTCACCACGTTCAATGAAGTGAACATGACACCAATCATGCAATTACGCAACAAATATAAAGATGCTTTTAAGGAGAAATACGGCGTTTCACTGGGATTCATGTCGTTTTTCACCAAAGCTATAACAGAAGCCTTACAACATTTCCCACAGGTAAATGCACAGATTGATGGGAATGAAATCATTTACCACAACTACGCTGATATCGGCATCGCTGTAAGTGCACCCAAAGGGTTGATGGTCCCGATTATCCGCAACGCCGAAACATTAATGCTGCACGAAATCGAAGCAGCCATTAAAGACCTGGCTACCAAAGCCCGCAACGGAAAACTCACCATTGAAGAAATGACCGGTGGAACCTTTACCATCACCAACGGGGGCGTGTTTGGCTCGATGCTTTCCACTCCGATTATCAACCCGCCGCAAAGCGCCATCCTTGGAATGCACAATATCGTCGAACGACCTATAGCAGTGAACGGCAAGGTGGAGATCCATCCGATCATGTACGTGGCCATGTCATACGACCACCGTATTATCGACGGGCGTGAATCTGTGAGTTTTCTTGTTAAAGTCAAAGAAATGCTCGAAGACCCTGCAAGAATGCTGTTTGCCGGAAATGATCCGGAAAAAGTACTGCTTGGTTTGTAGCTTAAACGTCACTCTTACGGGCTGTTTTATCGTTGATAAATAAAACGATTAAATAACTGATGAAAAAAATTTTGTCTGGGATTGTTTACGTCATTTTTGGCCCGTTTTGGACCTTTTTATCAATCACCGCAGCCTTTTCAGACGATGTTGATGTAGTGGCAAAAATTGTCATTCTTATGCTTTTTACCCTTCCCGGGATATTGCTGACTTACAGAGGGATCAGACTGATTATTTTATACGTTCAATTGAAAAAGTTAGAAAATACTGGTTCTTCTGGCGAAAAAATGGTAGCAAGGGCTTTTTTGGAAGATGATATTTCTGGGTTCAGAAGTGAGAATATTCTTGCCAGATGGGAAATTAAAGGTAAAGAATGGGAGCGTTTTAAAGCGCGGAAATGTACACCCGAAGCCATCAATAGGTCTACATCCTTGTATGCAGTTTCTTATGGAATTGGGGCAGGTGCATTCATGCTTTTGTTTCTCCACAGTGAATCCTTAAATCTCATGCTGAGTGTGGGATGTGTCGTTGCTTTAATCGTTTCTTTTATCACGTACTTTATTTTCAGGCGGGTTGAGTATAACAAATATGGTTTTGTTAATGATCTCAGCCTCGGGGAACTTACTCTGACTTATGAATACGCCCTTTTCTGTGGTAAAACAATCCCGCTCAATTTTGGAAAATGGAGTGTTGAACGATTGGATGTCTTGGAAAAGAACGACACAAACTATTTGTTTTTTAGGGTTTGGGAGCGATCATTCGGCCATTCGTCCCTCATATTTTTTGAATTTCCCATACCTGCCGATAAGCTGCATGAAGCAGAGAACCTGAAAAACATGTACATTCAATAAATCCGGAATTTATCCGCTTCAAAAATCGATGAAAACTATTGCGGACTTTCACCAGCGTTTTATAATCCGGAGAATAACATATTGGCGACATCCAAAATCTTGCATATAGAATTTCAACTACCTTGATACATACAAATAATAAGGAAAGACTTTTTCAGCAAGCGCTGAGTATTCGAAACAGCCTTTTTCATTCGCAGCCACTGTAGCCGCAACTCGAGCAGGTGATGCAGCCTTCGCGGTAGATCAGGTTTCCTTCGCTTTTACAGTTGGGACATTTGCCTTTTTTGGCTGCAGTTCCGTCGGGTATGTATTTTTTGAGTGCCCGTACCACTCCGTTTTTCCAGGTATTGATGGCGTCGCTGTCGAGGATCAGGTTGCTAACGATATCTACTACATAAGGCAAAGGCATACCGTGGCGCAGGATTCCTGAAATGAGTTTGGCGTAGTTCCAGTATTCCTTGTTAAATTGCCTTGAAAGGCCTTCCATGGTCATTTTATATCCATCCGAATCCTGAAACTGGAAGTCGTATCTTGAGGCATCGTTTTCCTTATTTTTGATCACCCAACCTTTTGTAACCCAGTCAGGGACAAAGAAACCTTTGGCTTTTCCGGTAAAAATCTCATAGGGACGGTTGTTAAGCAAGCCAATTACAGCGACCCACTTTTCGTCGTTGTTGGTGAACCACATCACATCTGCTTTGAGCTTTTGCGGACGCGGTGGTGCCTGGGTTTCCTTAAACTCCTCGTCACCATTGTTCTTATTGCTGATCAACACTCCTTCGCGCGAGCCGTCCCTATAAATGGTCATCCCTTTGCAACCGCTTTCCCATGCTGTCATATAAACATCACTCACAAGGCTTTCGCTGACGTCTGAAGGGAGGTTTACAGTTACGCTGATGGAATGATCCACCCACTTTTGCACGGCGCCCTGCATTTTGACCTTCGAAACCCAGTCGATATCGTTTGAGGTGGCCTTGTGGTAAGGTGATTTACGCACCAGCTTCTGGATTTCTTCCTGGGTCTGACCCACAACATTTTCAGGGTTGTAACCATTGACTTCGAGCCAGGTTTTGAACTTTGGATGGAATACATTAAACTCCTCCCAGGAGTCACCACTTTCATCTACAAACGAAATTTTCACATCCTTGTCGTTGGGATTCACTTTACGGCGACGGCTGTAGGTTGGCAGGAAAACCGGCTCGATTCCGGATGAAGTCTGGGTGCAAATGCTTACACTGCCGGTTGGTGCTATGGTAAGCAGGGCAATGTTGCGCCGGCCGTATTTTTTCATTTCTTCGATAACAGTAGGATCAGCACTTCCGATACGTTGGATAAATGGATTGTTTTTTTCTTTCTCAAAATCAAAAACCCCGAAGCTGCCACGTTCTTTGGCCAGATTAACAGATGACCTGTACACTTCGACTGCGAGGGTCTTGTGTACCTCAACAGCAAATGCATTGGCCTCTTCAGAGCCATAACGCAGGCCAAGTGCGGCAAACATATCTCCTTCGGCAGTGATACCGATTCCTGTGCGGCGCCCTTGCTGGGTCTTTTCTTTAATTTTTTCCCACATCCTCTTTTCCGTGAGCTTTGTCTCCTCAGCCTCCGGATCTGAATTGATTTTGGCAAGTATGCCATCCACTTTTTCCGTTTCCAGGTCGATGATATTGTCCATCATGCGCTGGGCAATGTGGGCATGTTTTCTAAACAGATTGAAGTTAAAACTTGCTTTTTCGGTAAAAGGGTTTTCGACATAACTGTATAGGTTGATGGCCAGCAAACGGCAACTGTCGTATGGACATAGTGGAATTTCACCGCAGGGATTTGTCGAAACCGTACTAAAACCTTTATCAGCATAGCTGTCGGGCACTGATTCTTTGATCACGGTGTCCCAGAAAAGGATACCCGGTTCAGCCGATTTCCAGGCGTTGTGAATGATCTTGTGCCACAAATCCCGCGCATCAATGGTTTTGGTCACCACAGGATGATCAGAGTGAATGGGGAATTGCTGTGTATAGGGACGCCCTTCTTTTACGCACTGCATAAACTCGTCGTCTATCTTCACTGAGACATTGGCGCCGGTCACCTTGCCGGATTCCATTTTTGCGTTGATAAAGTCTTCAGCATCCGGGTGTTTGATTGATACTGTAAGCATCAGTGCGCCGCGCCTGCCGTCCTGTGCCACCTCGCGGGTAGAGTTGGAATAACGCTGCATAAACGGAACAATTCCGGTTGATGTCAGTGCGCTGTTTTTCACCGGGCTGCCGGCCGGCCGGATGTGCGAAAGGTCATGACCAACACCGCCTCGCCGTTTCATCAACTGCACCTGCTCCTGGTCGGTTTTCATTATGCCGCCATATGAGTCTGAAGGATTTACATCACCAATAACAAAACAATTGGAAAGTGACGAAACCTGGAAATTATTTCCAATACCGGCCATCGGGCTCCCCTGAGGAATGATGTATCGGAAGTCTTTCAGCACATCAAAAATTTCCGCTTCACTCATCGGGTTAGGATATTTCCGGTCGATGCGGGCAATTTCTGCGGCAATACGATGGTGCATATCTTCAGGGGTGAGCTCAAATACCTCTCCCTGGCTGTTTTTCAAAGCGTATTTGGTCATCCAAACCTTCGCTGCGAGTTCGTCACCTTTAAAGTAAATTCTGGATGCTGCCATGATTTCATCAGTGGAGTATGACTTTATCTCTTTCTTCTCCGCTTCTTTTAGAGGTTCAGGTTTAGGAGCGGGAAAGAATACCATTTCTTCCTCAACTTTCGGACGCTCGCGGGTTTCCAACATCTCACGGTAAATGTCTTTTTTGTCTTTCCTTGCCGGAGCGTCTTCAACGCTTACTGAAGGTTTTTTTTCAAGGTCTGCAAAAAGATCGAGTGTCATAATGTATTTAATAATAACAGGTTACGTAATATAAGAAATTTGTTGATTCTTGATTTCCAATGGAATAACTCAAGATGAAATCAGGCGAAAAAGTGGTGCAAGATACAATCAAAAGTTGGCCTCAGCCAAATCATTTTTTCCACAAATGAGTTGTTAATAACATTATTTGCCTGATTAAAAACGTCCTAACAAAAAAATCAGGAAAATTTAATATTCAATTGACCATTTTGGCACAGGGAATATTGTTTGATTCGTTAAAAAAGATAACGGGTAAGCTGAGGGGTCCTCTTTTGAAAAATTAAAAATCGAGACTCATCGAAAAGTAAAATACAGGATTTTTTTTAAATTTCCCGTCCTCAATGCCCCAGGCGAGGTCGCCTTTCATGAAATAACCAAGGAGTTTGGTCCGGGCGCCAAAACCCAGTCCCCCGATGATAGGATCTTTTTCGTACTGTACTTTAATTCGGAGAGGCCCGAAATACTCATACTTTGTATAAAGTACATTGTCTTCATCATAAGGGTTCCATCCAGTCCACGCTGAACCAAGATCACCGAAGGCAACCAGCTGGAAATGTTTTACAAGCTCAGAACTGATTGGACGGTTGAGGAGGTAAGTAAAGACAGGGAAGCGAAGTTCGGAATTGATGACAAGAAAGTTGTTGCCGTTTCTGGCATTTTGATAAAAACCCCGCATATTGGTAGCCAACGTTTGATAAATCCATCGCTGGTCAGGATCAATACGGGTAGTCTGATCGAATGTAGGCAAAACCCATCCATCGGTACCACCCATAAAATAGATCAGCTTATCATGGCCAATATTGGTGCTTCCTGCTACACGGTTTGCCCAGATAAAATGCCTGTTGATGCGTTTATAGTTACGTAAATCAAACCCTAAAACCATAAGGTTTCGGGCAGCATCGTCCACCTGTTGGTTGTATTCGGCAAACGCCATGAATTTGGTGCCTTGTGGCAGGTTCATAGCCAGCTCGCGGCTGTCGTCGTAAATAAGCTGAAGCTTTGCACCACCCCAGTTATTCATTGTATTTGGTTCACGCAGAAGCAACTCGTCCGGACCGGCAATGATATAGTTTTCGTTGCGAAGTAAAAATGTACTTCTAATTCTTAAAACACGGTTGAAAGGATAGGTTAGAATGACAAACCCTTCGTAAACTTTTTGTCTAAGGGCAAAAGTCGATCCGATGATTTCCTCCATGTAACGATGCTGAAAAATGAACTCTTTATCGAGACGGTGGCGCAGGTTGGCATAATTGATAAAAAATTCCTTATCAACAAGGTCGAGACCGATGCGCATTCCGCCCATTATCCGGTAATTTTCCATCAGATCGGTGATGCCAACCTTGAATGTAGGGCTAAGACCCGGGTAGTTGTAACCCGGACTAATTGAGGAAGAGAAGGGCTGATAAGTCTGGTTGAGATAGGAAAAATCAATCTGAGTTACCAGTTGATTGACTGAGTATTCGGTGTAATAATTTCTTTGAACCGGTACTTTAAACTCAATTCCGGGTGTTTCGCTCTCTTCTTTGTTAAAGCGGTTTTGCATGGCGTTCACGCTATCAGGCATATTAATACCAATGATCCCTTGACGTTCCAATCTGTAATGATCAAAATCAATCCGTTGAAGTGAATCAATATCCAATGGGATTGTTTCGGCTTCAAAAGTATCATCTCTCATTACATTGCGAAAACTTTTACGCGGCCGTTGTATTGTCTTTTGTTCATCTGGTGGTTCAATAAATACCGGTTCCTCCCGGTCTGGAATTAATATGATCTGCTTTGGCGTTGGCACAAGTGATTTGATATAATCTGTTTGCCCGGGCTCTACTGATTCTATACGTCCGGGGAGCACCAAGTCGTCACGGTACATCGTGTAGAGCATGTTTTTGTTAAGGATAAACGCATTGGTAGCACTGCGTGGTTCAATCTGGTGGCTAATGATGCTGCGGGAGAAGTTTGTTAAAGGGTAGGATTTTGTAAAAAAACGATAATGTACGGTTGTGTCAACATAAGCTACAGCGCTGTCTGGTTTCCCAATGTGTTGGTTGTTTATACCACTTTCGTCAGTCAGGTAGGTCACATAATTCTTTCCATATTGCATCGGTTGCATTTCGTTGACAAGTGGTGTGTCAGTCACCCTGCGCATCGCTGGTTTTCGGGTAGCGAGGTCGTAAATAAACACATCATAGGTGGTATTCTGACTGCCGAAAGACCCCTTTTCGCCTGCTTGCAGGGTATCACTGGTGCGGTTGGAACTGAAAATAATTTTGGTTGAACTTTCGATAAAACGGGGGTGTAGGTCATCGTAAATATCATTGGTGATCCGGTCGTAACTGCCTGAAACAAGGTTAAAGGTGAAAATATCGCTTTGTCCTTCCTGCACGGCTGAAAGTAAAAGTAACTGACCGTTGTCAGAATAGGAGAAGTCGATAATTTTTTCGAACCCGAACAAATTTCGTTTTGTCCATTTCCGCTCTTCCAGGTCATAGAAATAGAGTTGAAGCAAACCCTTTTCTTCAATCACCATACTTAAAATCCTACCGGTGGGTTGCCAGGCAAGGATAGGATAGGAATAGTCAACCTTTTCGTCAAGCCGATATCCTCCGGTGCGAAGACGTTTTAGCTTGTTAGTGGTGGGATTTAAAAGCCATACATGGTATTTTCCGGTTTCATTGGTGACAAAGGCGAGGTGTTCACCAGTTGGAGAAGCTTTAAGCTGGGAGTAATTACGTGAAGGAATGTTGCGTTTGAGGACACGTTTTCCTACCAGTTGTTTATCGTCCGGAGGCGCATCAAACCGGACATCTTCTGCTGAATAAATGGATTTATAATATTCAAAGCATTCCTGGTAAAGCGTCTTAAGAGAAACCCCGATCACATACTGGAATCCGGTTTCAATGTTTCGGCTTACCCTGATCATGTTGATAATGCTTACTACATTATCCCGTCCGTATTTTTCGGCTATAAATCTCCAGAATGCATGCCCGGCATCCCTAACATACAATTCGTCCATCACTATGCGGTTGAAGTCTTTATATTTACCCGAAAGAACGACGTTCCTTATCTTATTGTCAATGTCAGTGTTCCAGTCATCGGCCAGGTAGGAAATCAACCCGAGCGTGAACCATTGGGGGAGATTCTGGAGGAAGGAGTTCATGACCTGTGAAGTAATGTTACTGCCGAAAATGGAGTTTTGCAGAAGCACATGCGCAATCCCCTGTCTGATCTGAAGCTCAAGGTTAACAATGGATCCGTCGAAATACAGCACTACTTTGTTTCCTAAAATGTAAGAGACTCCGCCTGTATTATATTGTGCGCCGGCACTCAGCCCAATGTTGCTTTGCTTCAGGTCGTTCAGGTTGTTGAAGATCACAAACTGGATTTTCCCTTCGAGGTAGGTGCCCAATTCGGTCTCCATGCGGACCAACTCTGTAGTGGCATAGCGGGCAGTGTGTTCGGCCAACTCCTTGCCATTCAGGTAAAAATAAGTGTCGAAACGGTCAAATTTGTAATACGTCCACAAGAAATCTTTAAACTGAACCCTGCTGCGTCCGAACTCCATCTGGTAACCATTATAAAACTGAGCCCAACCCGCTACCGGCAATAGGAGAAATGTCAGCAAAACTATATTTAGCCTGCCTTTCATTAACAATAATAGCCTGGTAAAAATATGCCTCATTTCAAACAGAAGTTAATTGAGCGGTTCAAATGCAATAAAATGGTCAGATTGAGCTTTTCAATGCCTGAACTTTTATGAATATTGATAACTTTGTAACATGCAAAATATTTTGCTGATTGGTTCACCAATCCGCTATTCATAAACAAAATCCTTAACAAAATGATTAAAGTTGAACGATTGGTTTTTAATGCTTTTCAGGAAAATACTTACCTGGTTTTCGACGACACCGGCGAATGTGTAATTATTGATCCGGGTTGCAGCGACCCTGCCGAGGAAGAGGAGTTGGATCGCTTCATCTCTAAAAGTAAATTGAAACCTGTTGCCCATCTTTACACCCATTGCCATATCGATCACATTCTCGGTATTACCCATGTGTATAGCAAATACGGGTTAAGGCCTTTAATGCACCACGAATCCCTCAAGATCCTCCGAAGCGCAGGTGATCATGGACGTGTGTTTGGAATTGAGTTGGGCGAGATCATCGAACCGGAAACTTATCTTAATGAAGGCGACCAGGTAAAATTTGGAAACTCGGCACTTGAAGTTCTTTATACACCAGGCCACGTTGATGGGCATGTGTGCTTTGTCAGTCGTGCTGCAAAGTTTGCGATAGTCGGTGATGTTTTGTTCAGGGAGAGCATCGGTCGCACCGACCTGCCCACAGGGGACTTTGATGCACTTGTAACAAATATCCGCAATAAGTTGTATACCCTTCCCCCGGAATTCATCGCCTATCCCGGACATGGGCCACACACGACCATCGGGCACGAAAGGCATAACAATCCTTTTGTGAGGGGCTAAAGTACGGTTATTAAACATACAGTGCAAAAGCGAAGGATAATTTCAACCCGGAGATTGAATCTCAGTTCTTTTTACTTAGTCTCTGCAAGAAAACCCACATATTCTATTTTCAACAGTTTGATTACCCCAACCCTAAAGGGAGCAAACTGTTGAAAATCAGAACTCCCTTTAGGGATGGGGTAAATTCTGATTTTCAACATTGATAGTTTTCTTGCAGAGACTACTTAAACCCTTACCCCTGTAGTTACTATAAATATCCTTACAGCAGGAAACTGAGTAAAATACCGGCAGCCACTGCCGAACCGATCACTCCGGAAACATTGGGCGCCATGGCATGCATAAGCAGATGGTTTTTTGGATCGTATTTTAAACCTTCCAACTGAACTACACGCGCACTGTCGGGTACTGCTGAAACACCTGCTGCACCTATTAACGGGTTAATTTTATTTTCGGCTGATAAAAAAACGTTCATTACTTTGGCAAAAGCTACTCCTCCAGCAGTTGCCACCATAAAAGATAAGGCGCCAAGAACAAAGATCAGGATAGATTCACCTGTAAGGAACACATCCGCCTGGGTAGAAGCTCCTACCGTCAGACCAAGAATAATCGTAACAATGTCAATCAGCGATGTCCTTGCCGTGTCGGCAAGTCGCTTGGTTACCCCGCTTTCTTTGAGAATATTTCCGAAAAACAACATACCGAGCAATGGCAGTGCACTTGGAGAGATAAAAGTTGTGATCAGCAGACCGATGACAGGGAAAAGTATTTTTTCGAGTTTGGTAACTGCTCTCGGGGGTTTCATCCGGATGAGGCGTTCTTTTTTTGTTGTCATCAGCCGCATAATAGGTGGCTGGATTACCGGAACAAGCGCCATGTAGGAGTAAGCTGCAATGGCAATAGGCCCGATTAAATTTTTAACCGTAGTTCCGTCGGATAGAATGTTAATCCCGTTAGCCAGTTTTGATGAAAGGAAAATAGCCGTGGGGCCGTCAGCCCCTCCGATAATCCCGATGGCCCCGGCTTCGGCCGGGTGAAAGCCAAGAACAAGCGCCCCCAGGAAAGTGGCAAAGATACCCACTTGTGCGGCAGCACCTAAAAGCATAAGGCGTGGGTTGGAGATGAGCGACGAAAAATCAGTCATGGCGCCGATCCCAAGAAAGATCAATGGCGGATAAACACCTGATGTTACTCCGAAGTAGAGATAGTTCATCACGCTTCCCTTTTCGTAAATACCAAGTTGTAAGCCGGCATCGAGGAGGAATGGAATATTTCCTATCAAAATACCTGTGCCGATAGGAACTAAAAGCAGTGGTTCATAATCATACCGAATGGCGAGGTAAATGAAAAATAATCCTACCAGGATCATGATCAGGTGCCCTTTGGTAACATTAGCAAACCCGGTGTACCTCAAAAATTTAAACACCCCTTTTGATGCAGCTTCCTGCTCCTCATCGAGTGACAGTAAATCCTCATCCGATGGTTCAACTGTTGCATTTTCCTGTTGTACCGATTGAATGGTGTCGGAAACGGGCTGACTTCTGCCCGTATTGACAAGGGTAGTAGATATCAGGGTTAACAGTACAATTATCCCAACTATCGTTAACAGTCTTTTCATTGGTTCTTTAGATTTTGTTGGATACAGTCAGACGATGATTTATCCTGCATTTTGTGCTTCAATTTCCATGAGTGTCTGGTCTTGTAAAACACTGTCGCCTGTCTGAACTTTGAGGTTTTTTATCAAACCGTCCTTTTCGGCCAGGATGGTGTTCTCCATTTTCATGGCCTCATAAACCAGCAGCTTGTCGCCAAGTTTTACTAAATCGCCGTTTTTAACATAAATCTGCATGATATTGCCCGGCAAAGGACATTTCACTTCAAAGCCGGCGGTTTTGGTAATGGTCTTTTTAATTTTGTGATCCTGTCGTTTGATCTCAACTTCCTGCCGGACAAGTTTTGGTGTTTTGCTTTGTGTTTTAACTTCATGATGAAGTTCCACTTCGTAAATAGTGCCATTGACTTCCACTTTGGCAATCTGATCCTCAAACTCCATTACATCGACATCGTAATCATGTCCTTTGATCGAGAATTTGAATTTTTTCATCGTTTTACTGTTCTGAAAAAAGTGTTTGTTGAATAGATCTTTGAACTCCAGGGGGTGTATTGTTTTGAAATTCGCTTTATTGTAATGACATTACTTTCCTCATCGTGAATTTCGCTCAGGTAGAGATGTAATGCCATACTGATTGCAGCTGCAATATTGCCTTCGATATTCATAATTTCCTGGTCGTCACTTTTCCCCCTTTTTCTTAGCTGCCGTCTTACATTGAATTTGATGAGCCGTGGCATTGCATTGAAAATCCAGACCAAAACTACCAAAGCCCCAAATACAATCACATAACCCACAACGGCAATCATTACACTTAATCCGGTTATGTTTGACAAATCAAATGTTATTTCATTCAGTAACATGATATTCAGTTTTTTATAGAGGGATATTATTGTGCTTTTTGGCAGGAATGGTATCCTTCTTGGTTGCCATTGTCTGTAATGCCCTGATGATTCTGAACCTTGTATTACGCGGTTCAATCACATCATCAATATAGCCATACCTCGCGGCTTCATAAGGATTGGCAAACTTTTCACGATATTCTTCTTCTTTCTCAGCCACAAATTTTGCGGCATCTTCAGGATTTTCGAACTCCTTTATTCTTCTGCCTTCCAGCACTTCGATGGCGCCCTTGGGACCCATCACTGCAATTTCAGCAGAAGGCCAGGCATAATTTACGTCTCCCCTGAGTTGTTTCGACCCCATCACATCATGCGCTCCGCCGTAAGATTTACGAAGTGTGATCGTGATCTTGGGAACAGTGGCTTCTCCATAGGCAAAAAGTAATTTGGCGCCATGAATGATAATCCCGCCATATTCCTGGGTGCTGCCCGGTAAAAATCCCGGCACATCAACAAGTGTGATGATAGGAACATTAAATACATCGCACAACCTGACGAAACGGGCAGCTTTTCTGGATGCATTGATGTCGAGCACGCCTGCAAGGAAGTTGGGCTGGTTTGCCACAATACCCACCGGTTGCCCGTTGAATTTGGCAAATCCTACAACCATATTCTTTGCAAAATGCCTGTGAAACTCTAAAAATTCCCGGTCATCTACGATTGTATAAATGATGTCTTTAATGTCGTATGGTTCAGAAGGATTGTCGGGGATAATGCCATTGAGTATATCATCTCTCCGATCAATCGGGTCCTTACATTCGGTGATGATCGGCTCTTCTAAATTATTTTGCGGGAGGTATTCCAGCGTTTTTCTGATGAGCAGAATGCCCTCATCTTCATCATCGGCCCTGAAATGAGCAACACCCGATTTGGTGGCATGAACAGTGGCTCCACCAAGATCTTCTTCCGAAATGGTTTCTCCGGTGACTGTCTTGGTCACTTTTGGCCCGGTGACAAACATGTAACTCGTTTTGTCGCTCATGATTACAACGTCAGTCAATGCTGGTGAATAAACAGCGCCACCTGCACAAGGGCCGAAAATGGCCGAAATTTGTGGAATGACTCCGGAAGCCATGATGTTCCGCTGGAATATTTCGGCATAACCGGCGAGGCTTTTCACCCCTTCCTGAATTCTTGCGCCACCGGAATCGTTGATCCCAATAATCGGAGCGCCAACTTTCATGGCCTGATCCATTACCTTGCAGATTTTCTGAGCGAATGTTTCGGATAATGAGCCCCCGAAAACAGTGAAATCCTGCGAGAAGATAAAAACAATTCGCCCGTCAATTGTACCATGCCCGGTAATAACGCCATCGGAGAGGTATTTTTTGTCGGCCATGCCAAACTCGGTACTGCGATGGGTTACAAACATGTCGTATTCTTCAAAACTGCCTTCATCAAGCAACATTTCGATACGTTCGCGTGCAGTGTATTTCCCTTTGCCATGCTGGTCGGCAACGCGTTGTTCTCCGCCACCCTCGCGGGCTTTCTTACGCAACTCGATGAGATGCTGAAGTTTTTGCTGATTATTCACGAATCAAAATATTTAAATGGTTTATTGTCAGAAATATACTATTGCTGTCAGCAAGAAATTACGCTGAATTTGATGTTCAACGATTTAATTACCCAACCCTCCCGAGGTTTCGGGAGGATTGGGGTCAACCGTAAGAGTTTTCCAACTGTCATTATTTTCCGCAAAACTCGGTAAGCACACCTTGAGTGAATTTGGGATGTAAAAAACCGATATTCAACCCTTCAGCACCTTTACGCGGTTTTTCATCAATCAATTTGATGCCTTTGGCAGCCGTTTCTTCGAGGGCAGCGTTTACATCGTCCACCGCAAAAGCCAGGTGATGAATGCCTTCGCCGCGCTTTTCGATAAACTTGCCAATCGGCCCTTCAGGGTCAGTGGATTCGAGTAATTCAATCTTGGTTTGACCTACCATGAAGAAAGCTGTCTTAACCTTCTGGTCTTTAACCTCTTCGACGGTATAGCATTTTAAGCCTAAAACATTTTCATAATAGGGGATACTCTCTTCAATGCTCTTTACAGCAATCCCAATGTGTTCGATATGAGACAGATTCATAGGGTTAATTTTTAAAAACTTGAACTGGAGATTATTTTATACAAAAGCAGAAATGCCTGTAATGTCAGCGCCAGTGATCAACAGGTGAACATCATGTGTTCCTTCATAAGTGATTACCGATTCGAGGTTCATCATGTGCCGCATGATGGGGAAGTCGCCGGTTATGCCCATGGCGCCAAGTACCTGTCTCGATTCGCGTGCGATACGCAGGGCTACTTCTACATTATTACGTTTGGCCAATGAGATTTGAGCGGGAGTAACTTTACCGGCATTTTTGAGCACACCAAGACGCCAAACCAGCAATTGAGCCTTTGTGATTTCGGTGAGCATTTCGGCCAGTTTCTTTTGCTGAAGCTGGAACGAAGCAATCGGTTTGTTGAACTGCTTACGTTCGAGTGCATAGTGAAGCGCTGTGTTATAGCAATCTATAGCGGCGCCCACAGCACCCCATGCAATTCCGTAACGTGCTGAATTCAAACACATCAGGGGGCCTTTAAGCCCGCGAATTGTCGGAAAAATATTTTCTTTCGGAACTTTAACGTCTTCGAACACCATCTCTCCGGTTACCGAAGCACGAAGTGACCATTTGTGATGGGTTTCCGGAGCGGTAAAACCTGGCATTCCTTTTTCAACAATCACTCCGCGCACAACACCTGTTTCATCTTTTGCCCATACCACACCAACATCTGCAATTGCTGAATTGGTGATCCACATTTTGGCGCCATTCAGCAGGTAATGATCGCCCATATCCTTGATTTTGGTTTCCATACTGCCTGGATCAGAGCCATGATTTGGCTCAGTCAGACCAAAGCAGCCAATCAATTCACCGGTAGCTAATTTTGGCAGGTATTTCCTTTTTTGTTCTTCGGTACCGAATTCATAGATCGGGTACATGACCAGCGAAGTTTGTACTGATGCAGCCGAACGGATTCCTGAATCACCACGCTCCAACTCAGTCATAATTACCCCGTAAGAAATATGATCAAGCCCTGCACCACCATATTCTTCAGGAATAAAAGGTCCAAAAGCGCCAATCTCGCCAAGTTCTTTCAGGAAATGCCGTGGAAAATGGTGCTGCTGAGCCGCCTCATCTATTACAGGAATTACTGAACGTGTCACCCAGTCGCGGATCGCGGAACGTACAATTTTATGCTCATCTGTGAGCAATTCATCCAACTGGAAGTAGTCGGGAGGTGTGAAAGGATAAGCCATTGTTATTATTTTTTAGTCAGACAAATGATTATTAATAATTTGCCGCAAAAATAGACATAATTCAGGCTTCAAATGAATTTTTTGTTAAATAAATAACAATTCAAAATAAAAATTCGAAGATTAAATTCAGTGCTGGATTGACGGCACTTTTAGCAGATCTTTCTAACTAAGCAGATAACGACTTTTCACGCTTTTTGAAAACGCGATCGGAAACGAGGATACTGATCTCGTAAAGCCCGAACAACGGGATGGCTACAATGATCTGGCTGAAGACATCGGCCGGGGTAATAATGGCCGATACGATGAGTATGATCACGATCATTGCTTTGCGGCTTTTACGCATGAATGCCGGCGAAATGATCCCAACTTTGGTTAGAAAGTAAACGAAAATTGGCAGTTCAAACACCACTCCAACAGCAAAGGAAAGTGTAACTACTGTGCTGATGTAAGAGGTGAGTGCAATTTGGTTTTCCACTGAATCGCTAACACTATAACTTCCCAGAAAAAGTATAGTTAAAGGTACAATCAAATAATAACTAAACAAGACACCCAACAAAAAAAGCAAAGAACTCCACACTACTGCTCCGCTGGTGTAACGTTGTTCCTTTTCGTAGAGTGCTGGTTTGATAAAACTCCAGATTTCATAGATGATGTAAGGAATGGCCACGATAACGCCAGCAAAGATGGAAATGTAAAAGTGCATCAGAAACTGACCGGAAAGATTGATATTGATGATTTTCAGGTCAAAATCGTCGATGCAAAAAGAGGTGGAAGAAAAGGCAGGCAGATTTTCTGATAAATACTTCCCGAACAGACAAAACAGGCGGTTAGTGATGAAATCTCCCGATTTGGGCGCAAGGATAATTTGATTAAAAATGAAGTCTTTACTGATGAATGCAGCAATGGCCAGGATCAATACCGCGGCTACCGACCGCACAATATGCCAGCGCAACTCCTCGAGATGCTCCCAGAAAGTCATTTCTTTTTCCTTTACTTTTTCTTTGTCGGCTATGGTTTTCATTTGTTGAAACATCTGATTTGGCAAACTGTGGCTAAGTTCCAGTCTTCTAAGATAATGGCTAAGGGATTGTTTGTTCCGTTGGTCATTTCAATTTTGCTTTTAATTTCCTTGTTAAAAAGTATTTTCCTGTTTTTGCTGCACCTCGAAACTCAATTAAATCAATTGTTTTCAGTATTTGCAGGTATCGCTGAACTGTCCTGTGTGATTTGTCAATTGCTTTTATCAGTTCATTTATTGAAACTCCTGCATCAGATTTATGAACGAAATTTACAACGTCAATTAATCCGCCACGTACAGCGTCATTTACAGCGTCAATGATTCTTTTTTTTACAGCATCATTTACAACGTCATTTACAACGTCATTTACAACGTCACTTACAACGTCACTTACAACGTCATTTTCTTTTGCAGTAACAGTAACATCGGGAAAAGTTACTGTTGTTGAGTAAATATTAGTATCCCAACAAGGTATGGCATAACCCTTCTTCTCACAATCTTGAATCATTAAAACAGTACCTCTACCAATTTTTTCAATCATCTGTCTTAAAAAACAAATATGGGCAATATCAGGGTTTCTTGGAACAGACAAATGGTTTTTAGCTAAATCACTAGGTGAATAACCACCATACAAAGTGCCTGAATTGATAATTTCCAAACGATTTGGATAGAAAGCAACGTGAACAGTACCTGATACAGCAGAGTAGTCTCGATGAATCAATGCATTCATCAATCCTTCTCTTAAAGCCAATTTTGGGTAAGATACATCTTCTCTGAGCCATTTCTTTTCACTGAATTTACTTTGTGTAGCAATATTCACCTCAAAAAATTGTAAAATCTCATCCATATTTCTGAATAAATTACCTTCAAATATTTTATCGTAACTGTATTTGTCAGAGGTCTTCCCTCCTTTGAAAACAGTTAACCGAATTCTACATTGAGGTAAATAGCGGGCAGGCTCCTTGCCGAAAAGCACTATAGCTGCATTGGTTAAATGTCCGTCTCGATATAGGCTGTAATAAGATAAAAAGTCTTCAATGTCTTTTTCTGAAAATAATTTGCCTCGGCCATATCGAACTACATCTTGAATGGTTTTACGGATTTCCGATTCATCTAAATCCTCCAATTCAACACCTAAGGCGATTTGACGTTCCCAATGTAATTCGGTTCTTTGTCTTTCAGTGATGAGTATAGATATTTCTGAAGGCGTGGCATTTAAGGTTTTGCTTCCTCGTCTGAAAAATATTTTTCTATTGAAAATATAAGGAGGCTTTGAGCCATTCCAAACTTTAACTGAAAGAATCTCTTCTTTCCCTATTTTTTCCAAAGATACAGTTACAGGAGGTTCTGGAATAATGGCCTTGAATAAATACTGCCTCAATTCATTTTGAAAATGTTCAGCATTTTCAATTCCTATTACTTTACCATCCTCTTTCACACCTACTAATACCGTTCCTCCCTCTGAATTTAGAAAGGCACAAAGTGTTTTGGCAATTTCTTCTTTTCGAACAACCTCTTTAAATTCAAGCTGTCCGCTTTCACCCTGTTTTATAAGGTTTTTTATGAGTTGTTCGTTTGTCATTTTTGTAATGCTTTTAGTCTGTTTAATTCATCCAAATCAGCTTTAAAACGATTAATGTCTTTAAATTCTGTTTCGATAAATTTCATTTCATCATCATCAAAATGACCAAATTCGTGTGCCCAACGCCTTTTATACATTGGTTGTGCATCTTGTATTGCTGCATTGTACATATCAATTATCCGTGCATCTTCAAATACAGGAGTTTTCTTAAATTCAAAATCAGGATTCCGCAATCTATTTTTGATATCTGTGTACATGTACTGAGCTAATATTTCACGGGCATACCTTACTGAGTAATGGCTTAAAAACCCGCGTGGTTTATCCTGTTCAATGGCTCGGGTAAATTCCTGATGTGTTATGCCTGAACCATACCTGGGCATGATGATACCCAAAAAGAAATCACATTCATCTACCGCTCTTAAACAAGCTTCCATATTAGAGGCACCCGGAGCTACATAGACAGTTCCAATGTGGCTGTTTAAAACTTTGTATTTGTATTGAGCAGACTTATAACTTTCGATAGTGGCACAAAGCACACGCAGGTCTTTTTCAAAACTATATACAGTGGATGAAACCATTATTTTAATTACTTCCCTTGGCATCGTTCCGCTCTGATTTAACTTCGTTCATTTTATAACTCTATCGGGATGATCATTCAAAATTCTTACAAAATTACCTACTCATATTTCATAAACTGCAGCAGCCTTTGGCAACTGCGTGTTTGTAAAGTATGTCGTCTCTATTCTTAAAAGTCTGTTCAACCATCAGTTCTATTTTGTTCTTGTCTTTAGGTTCTCATTCTTTTTTTTGTCGAGTGTTGATAAAAATTCAAGTTCTTTTAGTTATTTTCTCAGGCTTGATGGTAACTATCTGATAACCTTATACGTCCTGAACTTCCCGATCTCGATCCCATACTTCTTCTCCAGCCAGTTTAGAATTCTCAGCCTCAACGAAAGTTTAATTCCTTTGGTCGGATCGAAGTCAAATTTCCAGTTCATTCTCCGGATACGTTCCTTCATCACCTCCGGATGTGTTCCTTTGAAATGGGCAAGCGAGTCAATCTGAGAATAGTCGAATGCTTCAGCTTTTTGTACGTTTTTTTCGATCCAGTCATCGTCGTGCCAGAGCTTTTGGAAAGTCTCAAGTTTCTTTTGCATGGCGTCAGGAGTGCGCACCCACCCATAGTGATAGACGGTGGCGTTGATTTTTTTAACCAGCAGGTTTTTCCCATCCTTTTTAAAACTCATGGCATCACGGTAGGAGTTGATTTCCGGAATGTTACGGATAACCCTGATTTGTTTGTAAGACCATCGCCGTGAATCGGCAATAAAGTCGAAGGAGCCATAGAAATTCAGATGATCAAACAACAACCCGTCAACCCTTTTGTCGGCAAGGTTTTCTTCCATGGCTTTCCTTACGACGGGATAATCCTGTTCGTGTAACACTTCATCGGCCTGAAGGTAAATTCCCCAATCGGTGTCAGGGGCGATGGCAGCTTTGGCCTTGTCGGTTTCTACTGCAAGTACCCGGCCACCCTCTCTGAGCTTGTCGTCCCAGATGGTCTCAATAATTTTTATTTTTGGAGAGCCGATGGATTGAACCATACTCAGGGTTTCGTCCTCTGAATTCCCAACGGCAACAATCACCTCGTCGCAGAGTGGCAACAATGAACGGATGGATTCGATGAACGGGTAGTCGTATTTCTGTCCGTTTCTGACGATGGTAAAACCGGATACCTTCATGTGCTGATTATTTTTTGTTCAGTTCGTTCAGGGCAAAGGCATAAGCGCCAAGCGAAGTGGCTTTGGAAGTTCCAAGCCTTGTAACGCCCACACCGATGCGTTTCAGCGGATCGTAACCGATCTTTTTTGCGCTGAACGGCACTTCGATTTCGCGTTTGTCTCCGGTGAGGAAACGCTGTAAATCCCGATCGTTTTCGAGGTTAAACACTTTAATTTCAAGTCGGGGAAGGTATTTGGCGTCGGGCGTATCAAACTTGAAATTCATCTCATTAACCAAATGTTGTAAAAAGAGAGGGTAGGCGCCTGAAATTCCACCACCAATTACAATCAGTCCATCAAGGAGAGTAATGGCATTGGCAAGGGCATCGCCCGCAGCAACGGCAAATTTTTTAAACGCCTGCCTGGCTGCTTCTTTATGGCCGGCTACCTTTCCCATTCCAATCTCAAAAATGGATTGCGGGGTTGGGCAAAGGATTTCTGAAATACCGGCGGCCCGGCTGTACATGCGCTTGATCCCTCGGATACTCACCGTTTCTTCGACACTGTAAAATGGATGGACTTTATTGCGGAGGCGGTTTATTTCGCCTGCAGCTGAGTTATCGCCACTGAAAAGCTCACCTTTTGAAACAATTCCACCACCAAATCCGGTTCCGAAAGTGCCGCCAATCAGGTTGTGATAACGTTTGGGACTGCCGCTTTTTTCGAGCAGGTCGTTGATGTGGGGTAAAAGCCCTCCGATGGCTTCGCCATAGGTAAAAAGATCGCCGTCGTTATTGATGTAAACCGGAATGTTGAATTTTTCTTCGAGCATCGGACCGAGAGCCACGCCACCCCTGAATAAAGGCAGGTTCACCAGGTCGCCAATAATCCCAAGTTCATACTCAGCCGGACCGGGAAATGCAAAACTGATGGCAACAGGAGCCTCTTTCAGTTTGCTTTTTACATCCTCAAAGCCTTCGATGATTCTTTTCAGTAAGTCAGTCAGACTATCCGCTGCGGCAGGGAGTGTGATGGGATCAACGATCTCATCGCCTGCCTGAATGGCCGAAAAAACAAGATTTGTTCCTCCGGCATCGAGTGTCATCACTATTCTTTTGTCTTCCTTCAGGTTCATAAATCCGTCGTTTTAAAATGAAACTTCAATCAGCAAAGATAGATAAACAATTGAGAAGGTTGGGGGATACGAATATTTTCCGGGATATACTTCCCCATATTAAGTACAAATTCAACTCGATATAAAACCTTGATTTAAATGCTAATGTGCCTCCAGCCAGTTATCGCCGGTGTTGATTTCAACGACAATAGGAACGGTCATTTCGATGGCATTTTTCATTTTTTCCTCTACGATTTCTTTCAAAATGGAGAGCTCTTTTTTGCAGGTATCAAATACCAATTCGTCGTGCACCTGGAGGATCATGCGGGATTTCAGGTTTTTCCTTACCATTTCATCGTAAATTCTGATCATCGCAATTTTGATCATGTCAGCGGATGATCCCTGGATGGGGGCGTTGATGGCGTTGCGTTCGGCAAAGCCGCGGATATTCGCATTTCCTGAGTTGATGTCGCGCAGATAGCGGCGTCGTCCCATCATGGTTTCTACATAACCGTTTTTCCTGGCGAATTCTATGCTTTCGTTCATGTATTGTTTCACACCGGGGTATTCGGTAAAGTAGGTTTGGATGATCTCAGCGGCCTCGCTGCGCGTGATACTTAATTGTTCCGACAGCCCAAAGGCCGAAATACCGTAAACTATTCCAAAGTTTACTGCTTTGGCGTTGCGGCGCATCTCTTTGGTCACCTGGTTGAGGCCGACGCCAAACACTTTGGAAGCGGTGGCCGTGTGAATGTCAAGTCCGTGGATAAAGGCTTCCATCATTCCTTTGTCACGGCTCAGTTCGGCAATTATTCTCAGTTCGATCTGTGAATAATCGGCTGCCAGCAGCACGTAATCATCGTTGCGTGGTACAAAAGCTTTTCTGATTTCACGGCCTTTTTCGGTGCGGATGGGAATGTTTTGCAGGTTAGGATTGGTGCTGCTGAGTCTTCCGGTGGAGGTCACTGCCTGGTTGTAACTTGTGTGAAGCCTACCGTCACGGGGACTGATCAACGCTGGCAAAGCATCCACATAAGTGGATTTCAGTTTGGTCAGCGAGCGGTAATCAAGGATTTTTGAAACGACAGGATGCTTGTGCTCAAGTTTCGAAAGTACCTCTTCACCCGTGGAGTATTGATGGGTTTTAGTTTTTTTCGGGTTTTTGGTGATGTTTAGCTTTTCGAAAAGAATGATGCCAAGCTGTTTTGGTGATCCGATGTTGAATTCTTCTCCTGACAAAGTATAAATTTCCCGCTCAACCTCAGCGATTTCTCCCTCTAATTGTGAAGAAAATACCCTGAGAACTTGAACATCAAGCTTGATCCCTTCAGCTTCCATCGAACTCAATACCGACACCAGTGGTACTTCGATTTCATCAAATAATTTTTTTACCCCAAATTCTTCAAGTTGAGGTTCGAGTTTTTTTCGCAATTGTAAGGTGATGTCGGCATCCTCGGCAGCGTAGTTAAGTACGTCGTTCAGGCGTTTTCCCTGCACTTCCCGCATTGTCGGCTGATTGATCCCTTTTTTGCCGGTTACGTCCTCATAACTGACAGGCCTGTAATTGAGGTATTTTTCCGATAGAAAATCCATGTTGTGCCGCTGTTCCGGCTCGATAAGATAATGAGCAAGCATGGTGTCGAACATCTTGCCTTTTACCTCGAGGTCATACCACCTCAGCACTGAGATGTCATATTTCAGGTTTTGGCCGGTTTTTTCGATTGTCTCGTCCTCAAAAACCTGCCTGAATTCCTGAACCAGTTTTACAACTTCGTTGTAATTTTCAGGGACGGGCATATAACAGGCCTCACCGGGTTTCAGGGCGAATGACATGCCCACGAGTTCTGAGTTATTGGGGTCCGTTCCTGTGGTTTCGGTGTCGAAACAAAATGATTTCTGCTTATTAATTCCCGCAATCAAAAACTGACGCTTTTCAGGCGTGTCGAGCAGGTAATAATTGTGTGGTGTATTTTCGATGGTATTGATTTCGCCTTCACCGCTGCTTCCGGCAGAGCTGAATAAATCCTGTTGCACTTCGGCCTGCCTGGCCACCGTTTTTGACCCTTCAGCCTGGTAATATTCGAACAGCGCTTTTGCAAATGTTTTGAATTCCAATTCTGTAAAAATTTCCTTTAGTGCTTCCAGGTTAGGTGCGTTGAGTTTTAATTTCTCTTCATCAAAATCAATCGGAACATCAAGTACTATCGTTGCCAGCCGTTTTGAGTCGAGCGCCTGCTGTGCAAATTCCCGAACGTTTTCAGCCATTTTACCTTTCAGCTCATCAGCATGATCCAGCACATTTTCTAAAGTGCCGTAAGTGGCAATCAATTCCTGGGCGCGCTTTTCACCGATCCCAGGAACCCCCGGAATGTTATCGGAAGCATCTCCCCAAAGACCCAGCATGTCTATGACCTGTTCAGGCCGTTCAATCCCGAATTTTTTACAAACCTCCGGTACCCCAAGAACCTCGGCTTTATTGCCCATAAACGGAGGACGAAAAATGAAGGTCTTGTCCGAAACCAGTTGTCCGAAATCTTTGTCCGAGGTCATCATATAGGTCGTGAAATCCTTTTGCTCAGCGACTTTTGCCAATGTACCGATCACATCGTCGGCCTCGTATCCATCAACAAAAAGAATGGGAATATTGAAGCCTTCGATCAGTTTTACGATGTAAGGAAGCGACTTTGCCAAATCTTCGGGCATTGCCTGGCGGTTGGCCTTATAGGCAATGAATTCCTCAGCCCGCAAAGTAGGTGCGTGCGTATCAAAGGCCACCCCGATGTGGGTAGGTTTTTGGTTTTTAATCACATCAAGCAACGTGTTGGCAAAACCCACAATGGCGGATGTATTCATCCCTTTAGAATTGATTCGGGGGTTCTTGTTCAATGCATAAAAAGCCCGGTAAATTAAGGCCATTGCATCAAGGAGAAAAAGTTTTTTGGTTTCTGGCATTGTTGTCTGCTTTTATTGTAAGCGACAAAAATAGGGAAAAACAGGGAGGGGGAAAAACGATTTTGATTAAAATCCCCCTTCCTGTAACAGTCTCCAACAAGTTTGCGAAACAGATTTTTGTCGTTAATTTGTGGAATTTAATAGTGTCATCAAGAAAACACCCTGAGTTTGATTTTCAACAAATAGAGTTTTCTTGCTGACACCATTTTTCAGATCAGGAGCAATATGAACAGTATATATTCACTGCCTTATGTATTCATCATTTCAGGAGGACAGCATCAGGGAAAAACCACCTATGTGACTGATCTGGTTAAGCTGCTTAGTGAAAACGGCTATAAAACCGGAGGTTTTGTAGCGCCCGGAATATTTGAAAACAATCACCGTGTATCCTTTCAAATAATGGATTTAAAAACTGGGATCACCATGCCGCTATGCTCACTTAATGAAAGTAGCGGGGAAAGAGTCGGACCATTTTCATTTTCAGAAGAAGGGCTGAATTTTGGAAAGCAGTTGCTCAGTGCGGAAAATCTTTTGGAATGTGATTTTGTTGTGATTGATGAGGTTGGCCCGTTTGAGCTCAAGGGAAAAGGCTGGAGCTCATCAATCGAAAAACTGATGCAGTCCGGTGGTCATTTTAAAATGATCTGGGTTGTTCGCAAACCTGTTATCGAAAAAGTTCTGAAAAAATTCCGGGTTAAAGATTTTAATCTGATTGATATTTCAACCGTATCTGTAGCTGATGCACTTGAAATTTTAACCGGCCATTCCTGATTGGAAGTTGAGATGAGGATTTCAGGTTGACGCTTTGTGGCCCTTTGCGGTTCAACCTTTTTTTAACGCAGAGTTGCGCAAAGAAGGCGCAAAGAACCGCAGTGTAACAATTTTTCTCCAAAGAATCCTGTGGGGGATGGCAGGCGGCCAGTCCGGACGACTCTGTCGGACAGATAAATCCAGTTTTCCGGTTCTGCCATCAAGCTACATTTTATCATTGATCAGCCTTCCCGACCCGATCAAATCCCGGAGGCTCCTTTCATAGCGTGATTTGCGCAGCGCTTCGAGGTAGTTCATGTTGTGCAGGTCGCTTCCGGCCAGTTCCACCATGTTGTTTTCGATGAGTTTC
>JACZJL010000035.1 GCA_014860585.1 Bacteroidales bacterium
TAAATCAATGATTTAATTCGTTTACTAATGCCGGATCAATCAGGTTTATTGTGGAGAAAAGGGATATCATTCGATTTGATCTCCGCATTATCCTGATCATCTTCCCCAAGCGTGTAGCGGGTTATTGCAGGTTCTGCTGAAGAAATCACAGGGTTAAGCTGAACATTGCGACGTTGATAGGCTGGTACCTTTTCCATCTCTTCAATTTTATCCATCACTTTATTTGATAAAAGACTCAAGCTTTTAAGCTTCTCAACACGATCGCCAGCCTTTTTGTCCATCAGGCTTTTTTGCATCCGATTCTCATCATTTCCTGCTGGCTGCTGATTGAGTGGAATCAAGTCCCCAACAGTGTGTTTGATTTTAAGCGATGAATTTTTAAGTGGGCCTTCGCTGAATGGTCTGACCGGGACGTGCTGGCTAAGATTGCCATTTCCAGCCGTTGCATCCTGGGTGGATTTTTCCATTTTTTCGAATAAGCCAAGGTCGAACTCCTGAGGCTCTTCCGAGGTGTTGGGGTCATCTTCCTTGTTCTCTTTTGACTCTGGTTTAATGAGGGTAATTTCGGTGATAGCAGTGGTTTCTTTTACACCGACAAAAGTGATTTCCTCAATAGTTTCAGTTTGGGTCTGCTGCTTTGGCTCTGGTTCAGCAGCCACTTTTTTCTCATTCGCAGTTGGCAGACTATCGCCAAGACTGTAAATCTTTTTCCTTTTCTCGCGATTAAGGGTGTTTTCATCAATTTCATCCGGTGATTTAAAACCTGTGGCAATGAGGGTGATACTTATTTTATCACCCAATGTTTCATCGTACCCGTTACCCCATATTACTTCAGCACTTTGGCCAGCTTCCTCCTGGATATAGTCGGTAATTTCGGTCACCTCGTCAAAAGTAATTTCTTCCTTGCCCGATGAGATGTAAAGTAAAATGTTGCTTGCTCCAATAATCTTGTTGTCGTTGAGCAATGGAGAGGAAAGTGCCTCTCTGACGGCAGTTCTTGCACGGTCGGGGCCTTCGGCCAACGCGGAACCCATGATAGCTGTGCCGCTGTTTTGCATTACGGTTTTCACGTCTTCAAAGTCAACGTTGATATAGCCTGTCACCGTCACCAATTCAGCGATACCTTTGGCAGCAATGGTCAGAATGTCGTCGGCACGCCCAAAAGCTTCGGAGAGTTTCAGGTTTCCGTGTATCTCCCTGAGTTTTTCATTACTGATAAGCAGTAACGTGTCCACATGTTGTTTTAGTTCTTCAATCCCTTTTTCAGCCTGAAGGCGTCTTTTACGGCCTTCAAAGTTGAAAGGGAGCGTTACGATAGCCACGGTGAGAATACCCATTTCACGGGCAAGCTGCGCAATCACAGGCGCTGCGCCGGTACCGGTACCCCCGCCCATCCCTGCAGTGATGAACAACATTTTGGTATTTGATTCCAGCGAATTTTTGATGTCCTCGATGTTTTCTTCGGCTGAAACACGGCCAACATCAGGAATCGACCCCGCTCCCAGTCCTTTGCTTCCAAGCTGGATTTTGTTTGGTACCGGACTGATATCCATGGCCTGTGAGTCGGTGTTGCAGATAATGAAATCAACACCCTTGATTCCCTGTTTGAACATGTGTGTAACAGCATTGCTTCCGCCGCCACCCACGCCGAGAACTTTGATTATTGATGCCCTTTGCTTTGGAGCATCGAATACTAACATGTCATTCATAGTTTTGCTTCTTTTAAGTTTTTATTGTTGTATTTATGTTTCTTATTCCTGGTCATTTTCGAAAAAATCCTGGATTTTTTTCAAAAAACTGACAGGTTTACGGGCTTTTTTTTCCGCTTTTTCTGTTTTTTTTGTTTTTGAATTTGGTCCATCGCCAGGCACTTTTTCTTCGCGTTCCAGTTGTCTCTCAAGGCGATTCACACCTTCAAGCACGAGTCCGATTCCGGTTGCATGCATCGGGCTTGCCATTTCATCGGGAACATCACCGGCCAGGTATTCGTTGGGGTAACCTATCCGTGTATCCATCCCGGTCATAAACTCTGTGAGTTGTGCAACATGCCTGAGCAGTGCGCCACCGCCGGTTAGTACGATACCGGCAATCAGTTTTTTTTCGTATCCCGAATTTTTTATTTCGTAGTAGATGTGTTCAATGATCTCTTCCATACGCGCCTGGATGATGCTGGCCAGGTTCTTCAGGCTGATCTCTTTTGGTGGTCGGCCGCGCAGCCCGGGAATGGCCACTATCTCTTCATCTTTGTTTTCGTTGGCAAGGGCTGATCCAAACTTTACCTTCAACTCTTCGGCGTGTTTTCGGATGATGGAACAACCTTCTTTCACATCTTCTGTAAGCACATCCCCACCAAACGGAATGACCGCCGTATGACGGATGATTCCATCCTGAAAAATGGCCAGGTCGGTGGTTCCACCGCCAATATCCACAAGGACAACACCAGCTTCCTTTTCCTCATCGCTTAGCACTGCATGTGAGGATGCGATAGGCTCGAGGATAAGGTCAACAACCTCCAACCCTGCTTTTGTAACGCATTTATAAATGTTTTTGGCTGCAGTGGTTTGCCCGATGATGATGTGGAAATTGGCTTCGAGTGAGTTGCCAAGCATACCTATAGGTTCGCGGATACCCTGCTCGTTGTCGATGATGTAATCCTGCGGAATTACATCAATGATCTCTTCACCCGGGTTCATGTTTAGGTTGAACATACTTTGCCACAATGTATCAATGTCTCCCTGGCTGATCTCAACATCACTTTTCTGACGAATAAGCCCTCCCCGGTGTTGCAGGCTTTTTATGTGCTGTCCGGCGATTCCGACATTCACATATCTGATCTCAACTTCTGATGTGGCCTCGGCCTCCTGCACCGCCCTGCGGATGGATTCCACGGTTAGTTCAATGTTTGAGACCATCCCGCGTTTCACACCGATGGATTCGGTGCGTCCATATCCCAGGATTTCTATTTTGCCATATTCCGAACGTCTTCCAACGATGGCGGCTATTTTGGTTGTTCCAATGTCGAGTCCGACTACGATGTTTGATGTATTCATTGTATTGTATTTTTACAAACCACCTGATCTTTATATTTCAAATCAATCACATTATAATGCTCTGTTGTGTCTAGTTTAGGCATTCCAGCCTGGTAGTAGGCAAGTAGGTTTTCGAGTTTGTGATCCAAATCACTCACATTTCCAATCAGGATGATATGGTCACCGGTGGATGGAACCAATTCGATTTCTTCAAGCTGATTGACAAATATCTGTTCGATGCTGTGCCTGAATACAGAATGTGCAGCGAGCTTTCCAGCCAGGTATTGAATTTGTGGTAAGATGGATTTGGCTTGTATCGGGTTGTTCAGCCCTTTGTATCTCAGTTTGGCGCCGGGGTCAGGTATATCAGGAATATAGCCGTTGGCAACCAATATTTTTGGGATGAAGGTCTTGCTTATTGGCATCACTTCGCCCTCTGTACCCAAGTAAAAATTGTCCCCCTTTTGATTTACTACCCTCACCAGTGCTTCACTTCGGCTCAACTCCACTTTAATTTGTCCGGTAAGTGATTTTATTACCTCTGCTTCGCGGATGTATGGGTTGTTGTTCAGTGTTTCTGCAATCTTTCCGGTGTTGATGCTGTCGAGGTAGCGGCCCTCCAAAGGATTATAAAGCTGCTGGATAATTTTCAGAATATCCTGTTCATTAATAAATTCCTGTTGATTGTTGTCCTCCAGGATGATAACAGCGCCGGTACAGGTCACTTTTTTCTGCTCTGCCACCGCAAAGCCGAAAATAACCATAATTCCGGCAAAAATGACAATCCAAACGGTGATGATTAATATTTTTTTCATGGCAATTCTTGTTTTGAGGTTTTACGATTAATCATTTCGAGCATCGGCTCCACAAGGGTATCAATGTCGCCGGCGCCGATGGTCAGTACCACCTCAAAATCGTGATGCAACAAATAGTAGGGAACTTGTTCCTTCTGCATCAGACTTTTGTGATGATGACCTATTTTATTGAAAATCATGGTTGAACTCACTCCCTCGATGGGTTTTTCGCGTGCGGGGTAAATGTCGGTAAGGATGACTTCATCCAACTGACTGAGACTATCGGCAAAACCATCAGCAAAATCGCGGGTCCTGCTATAGAGATGTGGCTGGAAGATGCCGGTGATTTTTTTAAATGGAAAAACAGATTTTACCGACCGGATCAACGCATTAATCTCCTCGGGGTGATGGGCATAATCGTCAATGTAAACGATCATCCCGTTGTTAAACTGCAGGTCGAAACGTCTTCGAACACCTTCGAAAGTTGTCAGCCCGCTTCTGATTTCTGCTTCGCTGAGCCCGGCCTGCAGAGCTAAAAATGAAGCAGCCACCGCATTTTCGATGTTGACAATGCCGGTTGGTTTCATCGTAAGTTCGTCAATCGTTCCGTCAGGGGTAACCAGGTCAAATTGCATTTTGTGTTCATCCACCTCGATGTGTCGGGCGTAAATGTCGGCGTTCAGATCGTCAAACGAGTAACTATATATTCTTTCTACCGGAATTTTAGACAGATTCAAAGGCAAACCAATTTTTACCAGCAGTATTCCTTCAGGATCAATCTGCCCGGCAAAATCATCGTAGGCTCTGACTAATTCATTTGCAGTGCCGTAAATGTCCAAATGATCGGCATCTACGGCAGTGATGACCGCCATGTAAGGCTTCAAATTTAAAAATGAACGGTCGAACTCATCGGCCTCAGTAACCATTAACTCAGAAGTTCTTGAGAAAAGAAAATTGGTTTTGTAGTTCTTTGAAATACCGCCAAGCAGTGCGGTACAACCAACAACCGACTGATTGAGCAGGTGGGCTATTGCCGTCGATGTAGAGGTTTTCCCGTGTGTACCCGATACTGCAATTGTTTTATACCGGCTTGCAATTTCACCCAGAATTTCAGCGCGTTTGCTGATTTTAAAACCTTTTTCGGTAAAATAGCGCAGGATTTGATTGTCAGCTTTTATGGCTGGTGTGAAAATAATAAGTGCTGTGTCGGGATTTTTAAAAATCGGATCAATAGCACCGGGAGTATCACTGTAAATCACAGGTATTCCTTCTTGTTCGAGCTCAGAAGTAAGATGGGTACGAGTCCGGTCGTAACCGGAAACAGGGATTCCGCTATGATGGAAATACCTGGCCAGTGCGCTCATCCCGATGCCGCCGATACCAATCATGAAAATATGTGAATACCTGGTATAGTCCATTTTAAACTTTTATCAATTTAATTATTTCATCAGCAATTTTTTGTGCTGAACCTGGTACTGCGAATTTTATGATGTTCGAGGCCAACAGGTTACGCTTGTTCTGATCATTTACCAAATCCAATACAATGTTACCCAGTTGCTCACGGGCATTCTTATCTTCCAGTAAAATTGCAGCATCTTTATCAGCCAAAGCTTTCGCATTTTTAGCCTGGTGATTCTCTGCCGCAGTAGGTAACGGGATAAGAATACAAGGCATCGCAACAGCACTCAGCTCCGAAATGGCTATGGCTCCTGCACGTGAGATCACAAGATCGGCAGAAGCATAAGCCAAATCCATTCGCGTGATGAACTCGTGAATGTGAAAATATTTCCGGAAATCTTCAGGAATTCTTGCATTGATGGCTGTTTTGGCGCTTTCCAAATAAAGTTTACCTGTTTGCCAGATGACCTGAAGGCCTTCATTTGCGAGCATTTCAAGGTTTTCGGCAACACTTTCATTGATTGAGCGCGCACCCTGGCTGCCTCCAACAATCATGATTACCGGTTTCCCCATTTCGAGGTTAAAGTATCCGAAAGCCTCATCCTTTTTACCTTTGATGTCTATCACGCTTTCTCTGACCGGGTTTCCGGTTTTAATGATCTTCTCCGCCGGGAACCAGCGCTCAAGCCCGTCATAAGCCACGCAGATCTTGTCGGCATGTTTGGCCAGCAGCTTGTTGGTAATACCCGGAAATGAATTTTGTTCCTGAATTACAACCGGAATGTGCCGGTTAGCCGCCACTTTAAGGGTTGGTCCACTGGCAAATCCACCCACACCTACAACCACGCTGGGTTTGAATTTCCGGATGATCCGCCCCGCTTTCATCATGCTCGATATCACTTTGAACGGAAAAGACAGGTTTTTCAATGACAAGCTGCGCTGAAACCCACTGATCCAGAGACCTTCGATAGGATAACCGGCCTGTGGCACTTTTTCCATTTCCATTTTACCTAAGGCTCCAACAAATAAAATATCACAACCGGGGATATTTTTCTTCAGGGCATCGGCGATGGCGATGGCCGGAAAAATGTGTCCGCCCGTTCCTCCTCCGGAGATTAATATTTTTATCTTAGGCTGTGGCATGGATTAAATGTTCAGTTTCGGGTTCATCTTCAATATCTATTGACCGGCTCACGCTAAGAATGATTCCTATGCCGATGCAGGAAAACCAGAATGAGGTGCCTCCCATCGACAGAAATGGAAGCGGTTGACCGGTGATTGGCATCAAATTTACAGCAACAGCCATGTTGAGCAAGGCCTGTGTCACCATCATCAGGCTGATGCCTACTACCAGAAAACTTCCAAACCTGGCCTTGCACTTTCGGGCAATTTTTATTGACCTGAAGAGAAGTATCATAAATAGCATGACCACCGTCACACCTCCAATCAACCCATACTCTTCGACGATAATAGCGTAAACATAATCATTAAAAGCCAAAGGCAGAAAGTTGCGCTGAGTGCTTTTACCCGGCATTTTACCCAGCAGACCGCCTTGTGCAACAGCTATTTTTGAATGCAGCACCTGGGGGTTGATTTCTTCAGTGGTATCCTCGCCTCCTGCAAAGGATAGCAGGCGGTTCCCCCATGTAGGAGCCCTGGGCAAAAATCTGAATTCAGTCGAGGGGGATACTTTTGGAATCAGGAAATCAATCATCAAAATCATCAAAAAGCCTGCGATCACAACGCCAACTAATTTGAGAAGATACGCCAATTTAGCTTTCCCAATATAGAGAAAAACCATGCTGACCATAAAAATCATTGCTGATGTTGAAAAATTGGACCGGACGATAAAGCCTGTAACAAGAAGGATTGGCAGGCCAATTTTTAAAAAGAATTCCTTGATCTGCATTTCCCTGAGATCGCTTTTTGCCAGGAACCGTGCTATGTAGAGGATCAATGCCAGTTTTGCCAGATCGAATGGTTGTAATGACAGGCTGCCTATGCCGGGAAGGTTGACTTTAAGCGTTCGGGTGGCAGAATTTAGTTCGGAACCGATAAAAAAAGTTGCAATAAGCAGTGGTATCGATATGGCAAGCATGATCTGCCCAATGCGTGAGTAGTAGGTAAAACGGACATGGTGGGTGATAAAAAGCAGGCCAAGTCCTAAGATCATGATGATTACCTGTTTGAACAGGTAAACCTCCGTCAGTGTTTTTTTCTGGTAGGCCAACGCCTCGGTGGAGCTATAAATGACCAACAATGAGGCAATCGAGAATATGATTGCTATCATCCAGATCACTTTATCTCCTTTCACTGCAAATCTGTTCATGGTTTAAGGGATTTAGAGATTTATAACTGATTTTTTAAATTGGTTTCCACGGTCTTCATAGTTTTTAAAACGATCGAAACTGGCACAAGCCGGTGAAAGGAGCACGGTGTCACCTTTTGTTCCCAGTTTATAAGCCATCTGAACTGCTTCTTCCATTGACGTTACTTCGATGCAAACGCCGGTCAGTTTTGCCAAAGCCCGGATGATCTTTTCATTGTTAACACCAATGCAAATAATGGCTTTTACTTTTTCAGCGATCATGTCGGCCAGCACACCATAGTCGTTTCCCTTATCCTGCCCGCCTGCAATCCAGATCACCGGTTTACTGGCATTTTCGAGCGCCCACCAGGTAGAGTTAATGTTGGTAGCTTTGGAGTCGTTGATAAAATCAATCCCCCTGATGGTTGCCACAAACTCAAGCCGATGCTCCACACCCTGAAAATCGGAAAGGCTTTGCCTGATGGATTCCTTGCGAAGATCCAGAACACGGGCGCCAATGGCAGCAGCCATCGAGTTGTAAACATTGTGCTTACCTGTGAGTGCCAATTCCTGTAAAGTCATATTCATGGTGTCAGATTTTATTATGATGTTCATTTTACTTTTTTCAAAATCAATGGGGTCTGCTTCTAAGAAAGCTCCCTGCGAAATATCTTTAGTTTGAATGGAAAAAGGATAACACATTGCCTTCGGATTAAAAATTTCAAGCCGTGAGGTGATTTCCGGGTCGTCCAGGCAATAAATAAAAGCGTCCTTTTCTGTCTGGTTGCTGATGATCCGAAACTTTGACCGTGCATAATTATCAAAACTACCCTGGTACCTGTCGAGATGATCCGGAGTGATGTTTGTCAGTACAGCAATGTCTGCCTTGAAATCGAACATCCCATCAAGCTGAAAACTGCTGATTTCGAGCACGAGGTAATCATAATCGCGATCAGCAAGCAACATGGCCATGCTGGTTCCCACATTTCCACCCAAACCAACATCCAGGCCGGCATTTTTCAATATGTGCCAGGTGAGCATCGTTGTCGTAGTTTTGCCATTGCTCCCGGTAATACAAATCTTTTTTGCTTTGGTAAATCTTCCTGAAAACTCGATTTCCGAAATCACCGGAATTCCAAGCCCTGTCGCTTTGGCCACAATGCTCATCTGATCCGGAATGCCCGGGCTTTTGATGATTTCGTCAGCCGTAAAGATTAGCTCTTCGGTATGTTTTCCTTCTTCAAACCTGATATCAAACTGTGAAAGAACTTTTTTATATTTTTCGGCTATTGCCCCTTTGTCCGAAACAAAAACTTCATACCCCTTTTTCACTGCAAGCACTGCAGCACCTGCTCCACTTTCTCCACCCCCGAGTATTACGATCCTTTGTGCCAAATTTCATCCTCCTTACCTGATTTTTAAGGTTATCACAGTGAAAATGGCCAGCATAATCCCGACAATAAAAAACCTGAGGACAATCTTTGGTTCGGAGTACCCTGCCAGCTGGTAATGGTGATGAAGCGGAGACATTTTAAATATACGCCGGCCTGCGCCAAATTTCTTTTTGGTGTATTTGAAATAGCTCACCTGCATCACCACCGACAGACTTTCGGCAAGAAAAATCCCGCATAGCAAAGGGATGAGCAACTCTTTGCGCAACATAATGGCAAAAACGGCGATGATTCCACCTATAGCCAATGACCCCGTGTCGCCCATAAATACCTGCGCCGGGTAGGCATTGTACCACAGAAAGCCTATACAGGCCCCGACAAAAGCAGCAATGAAGATTACCAGCTCGCCCGTGTTGGGGATGTACATAATGTTTAAATAACTGGCAAAAAAGATATTACCCGAAACGTAAGCAAACACTGCGAGTGTAGTGCCGATGATAGCCGACACACCGGTTGCCAGTCCATCCATGCCGTCCGTAAGGTTCGCGCCATTGGAAACAGCTGTGATGATCAAGATGACAAAAGGTATAAATATCAGGAAAGCCCAGTGCTGATAACCTTCACCAAGCCAAGAAAGAAAAATCGCATAATCGAATTCATTGTTTTTAACAAACGGAATGGTGCTTTTGGTTGATTTTATGTTATTCGCCAAGTACAAATTCTGAGTTGTTTCGCTGACTTGTAAGTTCTCTGCCATTTCAACAGAATTAATAAATGAAATATCCGTGGTCTTTTCCCTGATGACTATCTGAGGGCTGAAATACATCATTGAACCGACAAAGAGCCCAAGCATCACCTGTCCAAGTATTTTAAACCGTCCGGCCAGCCCTTTTTTATCTTTCCTGAATACCTTGATGTAATCATCGACAAACCCGATAAAACCCAACCAGATCGTAGTAACAAGAATGATAATCACATAAATATTGGTCAAATCAGCAAACAGCAGGGTCGGGACCAGGATGGCGCCAAGAATGATCAATCCTCCCATTGTTGGGGTTCCCTGTTTTTCCATCTGTCCTTCAAGACCCAGGTCGCGGATGGTTTCGCCCACCTGCATTTTTTTCAGATAATTGATCAGCTTCTTTCCGAACAGCAGCGAAATCACCAACGAAGTGATCACTGCCATTCCCGACCGGAACGAGATGTACTGGAACAGCCCCGCCCCCGGAAAGTCATAAATCCTGTCAAGATATCCAAACAAATGATAGAGCATCAGTCGGTGGTTGTTAAATTATGATTCAGATATTCATTTAAAATTTTCCTGTCGTCAAAATGGTGTTTCACGCCATTGATTTCCTGGTAGGTTTCATGTCCTTTTCCCGCAACCAAAATGATATCCCCTTTAAGTGAAATCATCACAGCAGTTTTGATGGCTTCACGCCGGTCGGTAATTTTGATGGCTTTGCGTTTCACAGCGATGTCCAATCCAGCCTCCATATCGGCAATGATGGCTTCGGGAGCTTCGCTGCGCGGATTGTCGGATGTTAAAATGACGCGGTCGCTTAGCTGACAGGCAACCCTGGCAAGGATTGGCCTTTTTAATTTGTCGCGATCCCCGCCGGCGCCGATGATCGTGATGAGGTGCTCATTTCCGGGGCGCACTGCATTGATGGTTTGCAACACATTCTTTAATGCATCCGGAGTGTGCGCATAATCAACAATGGCTGTGATTCCGGCTTTTGAATGAATCACCTGAAAACGTCCTTCAACCGGCGAAAGCCTGCTCAGCTCAGGCAGAACCTCTTCGGGTAAAAACCCTTCAATCCGGGCAACAGCATAAACAGCCATCAGGTTATAAGCATTAAAATTACCTACCAGCCGGCACCACAACTCATGGTTATCAATATTCAGTTGTAATCCTTCAAAGCGGTTTTCGATGATTTTTGCTTTGAAATCTGATGGGCTTTTCAAACTATACGTCATTTTGCGTGCAGCCGTATTTTGAAGCATAATCATACCATTGCGGTCGTCAACATTTACAAGCGCAAAAGCATCTGATGGCAACTGATCAAAGAGTTTCTTTTTGGCTTCGATGTATTTGTCAAAAGTCAGATGGTAATCCAGGTGGTCGTGGGTGATGTTGGTAAAAACTGCACCATGTATTTTCAACCCGCTAACCCGATCCTGGTCGATGGCATGTGAGCTCATTTCCATGAAGCAGTAATCACAGCCCTGTTCAACCATTTTACTTAGGTTTTTACTGATCTGAATAGCATCAGCGGTAGTGTGGGTCGAGACGATGTGTTCCTCTCCAATAAGGTTTTCGATCGTCGAAAGCAATCCGGCTTTGTAGCCCAATGACTTAAATAGGTTGTAAAGAAAAAACACTGTACTGGTCTTGCCATTTGTCCCCGTAACACCAACAACTTTCAGTTTATGGGATGGATGATCGTAGAATGCTGAGGCTGCTTTAGCCAATGCTAAAGCGCTGTTTGACACTTTGATATAAGTGATATTCGGTGAATTTTCGGAAGGGAAATCCTGGCATATTACAGCGGTAACACCTTTATCTGTCACTTCAGTAATAAAACGGTGACCATCAACATGTGTTCCTTTCACGGCCACAAACAGATCTCCAACTCCGGCTTGCCTAGAATCAAATACCAGATTGCTGACAAACAGATCGGTTGTACCTTCGACCTTTTGCACATCAATTCCTCTTATTATGTCAGCAAGATGCTTTTTCATCCTAACATCAGATTTCGAGGGTTAAGTAAATATGATCACCTGTTTTGTACAAATACCCTGGCGCCAGCGATTGCTTTTTCACCAGCCCTTTTCCGTTTATCTTGACTACCAGCCCCATATTTTCAAGCAGGTAAACAGCATCCCTAGCTCCAAGACCAGAAACATCGGGGATAGAATCCGGCCTGGATTCCTCGCTCAGCGGATGGTTATGCCCCGTATTCATGAGGTCGGCATATTCAGCACCCAGGTTTTCTGGAATTTCCTTATGCGGGGCTGTAAACCCTGTGGAATGTGCAATGTAATCGTTTTTGTTCTGCGGGTCAATGTCGTACTCAAATGCATACACCATGTCGGCGATCTCTTTAAAAACCGGCGCTGCAACCTGAGAAGCATAATATGCTCCCTGGTTTGGTTTGTAAATGACCACTATGCACGAAAGTTGCGGATCATCGGCAGGGAAGTACCCAATAAATGATGCATTATATTTACTGATATACCTTCCCCCTTCATTAATTTTAGCAGTGCCGGTTTTTCCGGCAATTTTATAGTCTGCATTGCTGACATTCCTGGCCGTACCCCGTTCAACGGTAGCTTCAAGATAACTTCGTGCCATTGCTATCGTTGTTTCAGAGCAGATCGACTTTTTAACCACTTCAGGTTTAAAGGTTTTTACGATATTTCCACCTTCCCTGATTTCTTTGACAATCATCGGTTTTACCATTTTCCCATGATTTGCTACGGCATTATAAAAGGTGAGCATCTGTAAAGGAGTAAGCAACACCTCATAACCTATTGACATCCAGGGTAAAGTTACAGCCGACCAGTAGTTGCGGTTATCTTTCATAAGCGGGTTCTTGATAAAGGGTGTGGCCTCACCCGGGATATCAATACCTGTCTTCTCAGGTGGAAACATATCCGTAAGTCCTTTATAAAAAACCTGGTTTTTGCCGTTGTAATGATCATAAATGATCCGTGAAACGCCAACATTTGATGAAAACACCAGGCATTCTTCCGGTGTGAGCCAACCGTCGGGGTCAATTTTGTGTGAATCCTTCATTTCCCTGTTATTGAAGGTAGTATAACCGGCGCCGATGTATACCGAGTCAACTTTGTTCATAACGCCATCCTCCATGGCTACCATCATCGAAGGGAGTTTAAATGTGGAACCCGGCTCGAACAGCTCCCCGACAGCCATGTTGTATATTTCCTTGTATTGTCCGTCTTTAGGGTCGAGCATCAGATTTACAATTGCCCGTATTTCGCCGGTTTCCACATCCATCAGAACCACAGTCCCTTTCTCAGCATCATGCATTTTCAGATGATTTAGCAGCGAGTTATGTGCAACATCCTGCAAATAGCTGTCGATAGTGGTGTAAATATCTTTTCCGTTGATCGGCTCGATATTGTTTTCATGCGGAATAGGTTTCCATGCACCAAAAGCCATACGCTGCATCAACTGCCGGCCTTTCGTGCCTTGCAGATATTCATTGAATTGCCCTTCGAGACCAACCACAACTTTTAATGAGTCCACCGGGTGGTCTTTGTAGTAACCGATGGTTCTTTTTGCCAGCATGTCAAATGGATATTCGCGGCGCGCCGACCGGATCGCGATCATTCCGCCACGGTGTTTACCGCGGTTGAAAATCGGCAGCTTCTGCAATTGAGTAAGCTGGTCAAAGGTTACATTGTTTTGGATTAACAGGAAACGATTTCCTTTATTCCGTGCCTCATTCAGCTTTTGTTTGTACTCCCAGTTGGTCATGTCGCCGAACATTTTGGATAGCCCAAGAGCAAGCCAGGTTACACTGTCGTTGAACAGCTGATCATCAATGTGTGGAGAAGAAACATCCATCCTGACCTGAAAAACAGGAATGGAGGTGGCCATCAGGCGGCCATCATTTGAGTAAATGCTTCCCCTCATGGCTTCAATATTATCATCGAAACGAAATTCATGTTGTTCAGCGATTATGTTGAGCTTTGGCGCTTCAAACAATTGAAGTTGGGCTGCACGTAACACAATGGCCATTGCAAAAACCAACATGAGAACATATACAAAATAAAGCCTCCCCATGACACTCTTGCCGGGGCCTGTGTCCACTTTCTGTGGTTTTTCCTGTTGTTTTTTCATGACTAAATTTTTTAGGGTTCAATAAAAAGTTTTGTGGGTGGTCTTTCCAATCGCTTAATTCCAAAAGTCTCCAACTCACCTTCAAGGGTTGAAGGTTGTGTTTTGAGGTTTACAACCGACTTCATCTGGATATAATCGTAATGCAGTTCGATCAGTTCCTGGTTCAGTTTGTTTAATACCCTGATGTTGCGTTCGGCTGTGTAATTGTTCTTTATGTAAATGAGGCCAAGCACTGCCAGAAAAATGATAAAGGGGATGAAACTGGCAAAACTTCCTTTTGCCAAAAAAGATCCATCAAGAAAAGATTGCATCTGCCGGGTCGCAACTCTGGTCTTCTGGCTCTTAGGCTGGCTTTCTTCAGATTTGTATGAATTGGCTTGCTTATTCATTTTAATAAGGGGGATTAAAGTTTTTCAGCAATTCTTAGTTTGGCGCTGCGAGAGCGACTATTCAACTCTGTTTCATTGAAAGAAGGTGTTAGCGGCTTATTGGTCAGGTTTTTAAAAAGTGTAGATTTATTCCCATAAAAATCCTTTTTCACTTCTCCTTCAAAGTTCCCGGTTTTGATGAAATTCTTCACCAATCGGTCCTCGAGCGAATGGTAGGAGATCACTACCAGCCTGCCTCCTTTATTTAACACCACAGCAGTTTGCAAAAGCATCTCTTTCAGGGCTTCTAACTCCTGGTTCACTTCAATACGAAACGCCTGCATCACTTTGGCGTAAAATTTATTCTCCTGATTTTTTGGAGCAAAATGACTGATTGCATCCCTCAATTCTTCAAAATACCTGATTTTCCCCTCCCTCCTCGCTTTAACTATAGCTGAAGCAATTGCTCTCGAATTGGATAATTCTCCATAGTTTCTGAGCAGCGACGTCAGTTCTTCCTCAGGGTAATTATTTACAATGGTCTGAGCCGAAATCTTCTGACGGCGATTCATCCGCAGATCAAGTTCACCACCAAAACGGATTGAAAACCCGCGCTCACGGTTGTCAAACTGATGCGAGCTCACGCCGAGATCGGCCAGGATGCCATCAACAGGCAATGCATTGTAATATTTCAAAAACTGTTTCAAGTATCTGAAGTTATGATTTATCAGTATCAATCGCTCATCATCAATCTTGTTGGCCATTGCATCCTGATCCTGATCGAAAGCCAGCAACCGCCCCTGGTCTAATTTCTGAAGGATCGCCAGGGAATGACCTCCTCCTCCATAGGTCACATCCACGTAGGTGCCTCCGGAATTGATCTGCAGACCTTCAATACACTCGCTGAGCATGACCGGCTGGTGATACATGGCTATTGATTTTGATCGGTTTCCAAACCACCCAAAACCTCCTCGACCAATTGTGCAAAATCCTCGTCGTTCTCCACTTCAACCTCGCGTTCGTATTTGTCTTTATCCCAAATCTCGATGATGCTGATTTGTGACGCAATGACCACAGTTTTGTCAATTCCGGCAAAAGACATCAGATCGTTCGGGATGTTTATCCTTCCTGTAGCATCCAATTCTATGGTTTTGACCCCGGCAAGGAATGATCTTACAACTTTCGCGTTCTTACGTGTGAAACGGGTGAGTTCATTGATCTTTGCAAGCTTTTTATCCCACTCCGGCTTTGGCCACAGTTCAAGACAGGGACTGAAAACGCTTCGCTTAAGGATAAATCCTTCAGCCAATACCGGGAGCAACTCATTTTTGAGCTTTCCCGGAAGTGTCAGCCTTCCTTTATCGTCAACTTTACATTCGTAAGTGGATGTGAACACAGTTTTGGGATTAAAAAATTTACCGCCAAAAGTAATTAATTTCTCCCACAAATTTCCACTGTTAATAACTTTTTTCCACTAATCTCCACCAAATATTTATTTTAATCGACCTCAATGTCTTGCTATCATTGAGTTCTAATACAATATTTAAAAATTCAGAAAATTTGTAGATTTATCTCCAATTTATCGAGCCAGGTAATCAGAATGAAATGCAAATTGAACATCAAAATCGCTTTATTGATCATAATCAATATCATACAAAAAAGAGATGCATCACTGCATTTTAGGGAAAAACTTACAATGTAAGGAGTTGGTTGAATGACAATTTTAAGGATCAAAAGTCTTTAAAAATAACATTTTCAGGGGTTGTTGAAGATTTTTTTGTGCGATCATGATGATTAATTTTAAATTTGCTCGTTTTTCTGATATGAAAAGTATGGAAAGCTCTCAAAACAGCGATCATCAAGAAACGATCTCCAGGGAATTCATCAACCTTGAGAAGGTATTTTTTGAGAAAAACCCCCGTTTGACAAGGTTTATTCCGGGTTTTGTGTTTTCATACCTCAAGCGGGTTATTCACCAGGATGAGCTTAACAAAGCCCTTTATGACTACCGCGACCTGTACGGGTTTGATTTCCTTGACGCCATACTCAATAATTTTGGTGTGATTGTACATACCAGTGGGCTTGAAAGTTTGCCTGCACAGGGCAGATACCTGATTGCAGCCAACCATCCTCTGGGCGGCCTTGATGGCATGGCGTTGATGCGTGAAATCGGTAAGGTGCGAAAAGACTTCCTTTTTCCTGTAAACGACCTTTTGATGCACCTTCCAAACTTAAAGGAACTGTTCATACCTATCAATAAACATGGCAGTAATGCTGATAATATCAGGCTTTTCAATGAGACCTTTGCCTCCGGAAAATTGCTGCTCTATTTCCCGGCCGGGTTGGTGTCGCGAAAACAGAACGGAAAGATTATTGACCTGGACTGGAAAAAAACTTTCCTTTCAAAAGCAATACAGTACCAAAGGGACATCATCCCGGTTCATATCAGCGGACGAAACACGAATTTCTTTTATAATCTTGCAAAATGGCGCGGAAGGTTCAGGATTAAATCTAACATCGAGATGCTTTACCTTGTGGATGAGATGTTCAAACAAAAGGATAAAATAATAAAGATTACTTTTGGCAAACCTATACCGGTAAAGACTTTTGACAAGCGATACACGCATACACAATGGGCCGAACTGATCAAAGCGCATGTGTATGCCATCGGTCGGGGTGAAGATCCCGTTATCGAATGAGTAACTCACGGTATTTCAGTTGTAAATGCAGAAAAAATGAAGAACATTATTCCGAAAGTTGACAGAAAACTACTGCTGGATGAATTGACGGATGAAAGGTTTGTGAGGAACACAAACTTTGGTCGTAACAAGATTTTTATCTTTAATAGCAACAACTCACCCAACCTGATGCAGGAAATAGGCAGACTGCGCGAAATTTCATTCCGTGAGGCTGGTGGGGGCACAGGAGATGTTACTGACATCGACAGTTACGATTTAGGTGATAATCCTTTTGAGCAGCTCATTGTATGGGATCCTGAAAAGCTTGAAATCATTGGCGGTTACCGGTTCATACATGGCAGAAAACTTACCATTGACAACCTGGGAAAAGTAAAAACCCCAACATCAAAACTTTTTCACCTATCAGAAAGATTTGTCCAGGATTACCTTCCAACTACCATCGAACTGGGACGCTCTTTCGTTCAACCCGATTACCAGCCATCAAAGAATCCAAGACTGGGCATTTACTCACTCGATAACCTTTGGGACGGGCTTGGAGCTTTAATTAAGAATAACCCTGATGTGCAGTACTTTTTTGGGAAGATCACCATGTACCCAAGTTCAGATTTACTTGCACGGGAAGCCATATTATATTTCTTGAACAAATTTTTCCCAGATCCCGACAGGTTGGTTTTTCCTTATGAACCCCTTGAACTTAAAACAGATCCTCACTTTTTTGAAGCAATTTTCGACAGGGACTGTTATGCTGAGAATTACAAAGCCCTGCAGCAATTTGTCAGGAAGCAAAACGAAAATATTCCCCCACTTGTGAATGCCTACATGAACCTGTCAGCAACCATGAAGACTTTTGGAACTTCTATTAACAAATCCTTTGGCAACGTAGAAGAAACCGGCATTATGATAAGGATTCCGGATATCTTCGATGAGAAGAAGGAAAGACATATTGCCGGAATGTAAGCTTGATGTTTTCGGGGCACTCCGGAGCAACTGGAAAGAAACAGGAATCCGGTTGGTGAAAAGTAATAAAAAGAGATACGGTAACCCGTATAAACAGAAAAGCAGTGAAAAGAAATCAAATACAGTTTCAATCGAGGTTCTGAAGGATGTTTATGATATACAGCTCGTCAACACCAATACCTCACTTATTTACAGCCCCCCCGATTCATCATGGAAATTAAAAAAGCAACATTTGTCATCAGTAATACAGATTATCAAAAATGTCCGCCTGCCACACTACCAGAGTATGCATTCATTGGCCGCTCTAATGTTGGAAAATCCTCGCTGATCAACATGCTTTGTAACCGGAAGGGGCTGGCAAAAATATCGGTGCAGCCCGGTAAAACACAAACGATCAATCATTTTCTTGTTGATGATGAATGGTACCTGGTTGATTTGCCGGGTTACGGTTATGCAAAGAGGTCGAAAACCAGTCGGGAGAAATGGAAAAAGATGATTGGCGAATATCTGACCAACAGGGTGAATTTGGTTTATACTTTTATCCTTGTAGATCTGCGAATTCCACCGCAAAATAATGACCTTGAGGTGATCAGCAGATTTGGCGAGTCAGAACTTCCAATGGCCATCATCTTCACAAAGCACGATAAATTAAAACCCGATGAAGCAACCAGAAATATTGATACCTATCAAAAAGAGTTACTGAATTCTTGGGAATCGCTCCCTCCGGTTTTTATTTCATCAGCAAAAACCGCATTGGGAAGGGATGAAATTCTAAGTTTTGTGGAACATAATAATAAGGTGTTTGCGAGTATGGCTTGAAAATAAGGACAGAAAACAAGGATCTGGTAGTTGCATTGTTCAGTTGAACTCTGCCTGTTTTCTGTGTTATGGATGGAATAAATAGATTGGTTACCATGTTACAGCTTTGCGTTTCTCAGTTTAAACCCCAATGGTTCTTACCGGTTAGACCTCTTTTTGCCGCTGAGCTACGCCAGGCATGAGCAAAGAACCCCAGAATAATTATACATTGGTGATTCGCAGATCGTCGTGTTCAAACAAGTCATTAGCCTGAATCATGAAAAACGGGCAGTCATCCCTGAAAATGCCATTCCCCTATCTACTCAAGTACAATCAGCAGTTCCTTCTTGGCAACTACACTGCCTTCTTTAACAAGTAATGTTTTTACTTTACCATCACAGGGAGCAAGGAGGATGTTTTTCATTTTCATTGCTTCGAGGATCAGCAGTTTGTCATTATGTTTTACGCGTGATCCCTGCTTGATGAAAACCTTACGGATAGTGCCGGGGATGAAAGCTGTGATCTTTTTGGGATCGGGCGGTTTATATTGTATTCGGTTTTCGTACTTTTTGGTGAATGTAGTCCGATATTTGACATCATCAAGAATGAACGAATGATATTTGTTGGGTTGTTCCGGATCCATAGTTTTTCAATTAAAAGTTTACTTTAATTTATTTCTTAACCATTTATCTTGCCTGAACGATCAAAAGATTACTTCTGGGACAGGGTTTAGAAAGGCGGTATTCCATGTTTTTTTTGTGGAACGATCTCGGACTTGTTGTTCGAAATTTCGAGTGCATGAATCAGGAAATGACGTGTTTCGGCCGGTTCAATGACTGCGTCAATATAGCCGTAAGCAGCTGCCACGTAGGGATTAGCAAATTTCTTCTTGTATTCTTTAATTTTCTGTTTTCGCATTTCATCAGGATTTTCGGCTGTCGTGATTTCTTTCCTGAAAATTATATTGGCAGCACCTTCCGGTCCCATCACAGCAATTTCGGCAGTTGGCCATGCAAAAACAAAGTCAGCTTTCAGGTGGTGCGAGCACATAGCAATGTAACCACCACCATAAGCTTTACGCATGATTAATGTAATTTTGGGAACTGTGGCCTCTGAATAGGCATATAAAATTTTTGCCCCATGACGGATAACTCCTGCATGTTCCTGTTCGATACCCGGAAGGTAACCAGGTAAGTCAACAAGGGTACAAAGCGGGATGTTAAAGGCGTTGCAATAGCGGATAAAACGGGCAGCTTTGTTGGATGAATCCACATCGAGCACTCCGGCCAGCACCAATGGCTGATTGGCGACAAAACCGACAGTTTGCCCTTCGAGACGGGCAAAGCCAATGACAATGTTAGCTGCAAAAAGTTCCTGTATTTCGAAGAAATCCGAATCATCCACAATGGCCCTGATTACATCCCTCACGTCATAGGGCTGCTTTGAATCAGCGGGCATGATATCATCAATCTTGTATTTACGGGATTTAGGATTCTTTTTTGGGAATGGATCTGCCTTTTTGAAGTTATTCCAGGGGATATAACTTACCAGTTGCTTGATCTGGTCAAAACATTCCTGTTCGCTTTCGGAGAAAAAATGAGCATTACCTGTGATCTCGGCATGCACACGTGCCCCTCCAAGTTCTTCCATCGAAATATCCTCACCAAGCACTGTTTTGATCACCTCAGGACCGGTAATGAACATTTTCGATATTTTATCCACGACAAAAACAAAATCAGTGAGCGCAGGCGAATAGACTGCACCCCCGGCACAAGGGCCAAGAATTACTGATATTTGAGGAATGACGCCAGAAGCCTGTGTGTTGCGGTAAAAAATGTCCCCGTAACCGGCCAGTGAGTTGACCCCTTCCTGGATACGTGCGCCTCCTGAATCGTTGATCCCGATGATTGGTACTTTCAACTTCATGGCGTGATCCATGATCTTTGTGATTTTTTTGGCGTGCATGAAACCCAGCGACCCTCCGGCAACCGTGAAATCCTGTGCATAAATGCACACCGGGTGGCCGCTTATTGAACCGGTTCCGGTAACAACACCATCCCCGGGAAGGTACTTCTTATCCATGTCAAAATCTTTCCCTGCGTGCTCAACAAACAGATCATATTCGTGAAATGATTTCGGATCAAGTAATGCCTGGATTCGTTCGCGTGCGGTGAGTTTTCCCGTCCCCTTCTGCTTTTCAATAGCCTGCGTTCCGCCTCCCTGCAGTGCATCGCGCATTCTGCGCCGCAAGTCTGATGATTTCGATTTTATAGACATATTCGTAGCGTTTTCAAGTTTTTGATGGTATTATTTTTTAATTCGGAAAAAACGTGCAAAAGTAGCTTATTTCCGAATACCTGTTTTTGGTTGTAAGGAGCAAAAGTAAACATTAATGCCAACCTGAAAACATAAAAAATGTCAATTTTTGGTTGTCAGCTTGTTCAAACAACCCATTATTTAGCGGATTGAATTGAGTTTAGGTTGTAAACATCAAATCCTGACTTTTTGAATTTTTAAGCGAAATTCAATTCCTGTAGGATAATATTTATACATTTGCATACTTAAATTTATTCATTAATTACTTCAACATCCAAAACTGCTATGCTAAAACTTAACTTACTCGTTTTAATCTGTTTACTCTTTATTTCAGGCGTAAATGCACAAACGCAGCGACTGGTTCTGATCGAAGAAGGAACAAATGCTTCATGCACACCATGTGCAAATCAAAATCCTGCTTTTGACGCATTGCTTAACCAGAACAGGGACAAAATAACTGCTATTAAATACCATTGGTATTTCCCTGGTTATGATCCCATGCACCTTCACAACGTTGTGGAAAATAACGGCAGGGTTGCTTTTTATGGAATTAACGGAGTTCCTACTGCCGTAATTGATGGCGGTATACCATCTGGTGGAGGATTTGGCTATCCGGGCGCCCCTAGCGGGTTCACACAGGCACTGATCGATCAGCACCATGCAATACCCTCACCTTTTGGAATTGATATTTACCACTACCTTTCCCCAGCCGAAGATTCCATTCACGTTGTGATGAGAATCAGTGCCGCACAAAATATCGATGGGAATTTCAGGGCACACATTGCGGTGATTGAGAAAACGATCAACTTTGCTACCGCTCCCGGATCAAATGGTGAAAAGACTTTTCATGATGTGATGAAGAAAATGCTGCCCAACCATCTGGGGACTGCGCTTCCCACCACCTGGGAGGCTGGAGATTACATCATCCTCAGGGAATCATGGAAACTGGCAAATATCTATGATATGGACGAACTGGGGGTAGTTGGCTTTATTCAGCAAAATGCAACAAAGAATGTGCAGCAGGCAGGTAACAGCGAACCAGAAATGTTTGCAGCTTTTTTTAGCACCGATGCAGCTATTTATGGGCTTACCAATCTTACAACAACCAATTGCTCCGGTATTTACTCCCCGGCGGTCACCATTACCAATTACGGTTCCAGTCCACTAACTTCTGCTGACATCGTTTACTCAGTGAACGGCGCTTCAACCGAAACGTTCAGTTGGACAGGCAATTTAAGTTTTTTACAAACGGAAGTCGTTGTACTTCCAGATATTATTTTTTCGGTGATGCCTCAGAATCAGCTTGATATCACATTGCAAAATCCGAATGGCAGTGCTGATCAATATGTTAAAAACAACACGATCATTTACAATTTCAATTCGGCAATTGCCACACCCACAGAAGTGAAACTAATGATCAAACTCGATGACAATCCGGAGGAGATTACCTGGGATGTAAAAGATATGAATGGCGATGTTGTTTTTAGTGGTGGTCCCTATGTCAATCCGGGTATGGTGATGAACGAAACCATGAACTTCACCAGCAACGGCTGCTACCTCTTTACCATTTATGATTCGGGAGGTGACGGCATCCAGGCTCCCGGATTTTTTGTACTTTATTATGGATCAAGCAGTCAGATCATTTCCGGCACTGCCTTTGGAAGTATGGCCAAAGCCCAGTTTGATGTTGGTGGAACAGTAGCTGTTCCGGAATTTGAACCTCTGACTGAAATTAATATTTATCCAAACCCTGTCCTCAATCAAGGCACGATGGAGTTTCAACTTTTTTTCAGCGAACAGGCAGATGTTTTTTTACACAACCAATTAGGGCAGGTAATTAAACGGATAGGAGATATGCAATACGAACCTGGAATGCACACGGTCACTTTCGATGTTTCTGATCTTGAACCCGGGCTTTATATCATTTCAGGGCGGATCGGTAACAAGACCTTAATGCAAAAAATCACAGTTATTCGTTGATTTTAAAATTGTTTTGCTTTTTTATTATCAATAAATGTAAATATTTACTTTTGTCACCTAATTGAACTTTATATTCTTAATCAATAACTAATTCTTAATCGCAATGAAAAAAATTACAATTTTGCTGATGAGTTTAATGGTAGCCGGGCTGTTTTTGAATGCCCAGGTTGCCCGTGAAAAGGTCCTTTTCGAAGTTTTTACCGGTGTAAACTGCCCTTACTGCCCTGCTGCTGCAAATGGTATCAAGGACATGATTGCCGCGGGCAAGGATATTGCCCCCGTTGCTATTCACACTTCGTCTTTCAGCATTCCCCAGTTTTATACTGCTGAAACCAACGCAAGAGCTCAGTATTATGGTGTTTCAAGTTATCCTACTACCAAGGTCGACGGCGTGCTTCAACAGGTTGGCGGAGGTGGCGCCGGACAATCCAACTACACTGCGTATCTGCCATTGTATAACCAGAGAATCGGTGTTACCAGCCCGTTCACAATTTCGCTGAGTTACGAAAATGTTGGCGGAAATAACTACGAAGCGACAGTTATAGTTGAAAAAGTGGTTACCACAACCTACACCAATATCGTTCTTCAGCTTTTTCTTACCGAATCTAATATTCCTTATTCCTGGATGGGTATGACCGACCTCAACTGGGTAACAAGGGATATCATCCCAACCCAAACCGGCTCTCCGCTTGATTTCTCAAGCAGTAACACGGTTACCCTTACGCTGCCTTTTACAATGAACACAGCATGGCAAAAAGAAAACTGTGACCTGGTTGCTTTTGTGCAGAACAACACAGGAAAAGAAGTCCTGCAAACGAAAAGTGTGACGATGAACACCCCTGAATACACTTTAGATGCTGAGTTGTTTAGCGTAATGAACATTCCTGATGAGATGTGTTCCGGTTTGCTCGAGCCTGAAGTTGTAATCAAAAATAAAGGCGCCGAAGTGCTTACCTCGCTGAATATCAACTTTGAAATTAATGGGGCCGTTGTTTTTACCCATCACTGGACAGGGGCATTGGCTTTTACGGACAAGGCCCATATCGAAATTCCGGAATTTTCTTTTGATTTGCTGGATTTTAACGAAATCAATGTATATATCTCCGATCCCAATAATGGTGCAGACGAAAACCCGGATAACGACCACCATGGTTTCGAGGCTGTTTATCCTGAAGTTGTTTCCACTTACCTGATTCTGATCATGAGCACCGATAACAATCCCGGCGAAACCACATGGGAAGTGTTTGACGGCAATGGTGATGTTATTGACAGCGGTGGTCCTTATACACAGCCAAACCAATTCCTCAGAGACACCATTTATTACACAGGCGCTATCGGATGCCACCGTTTTATAATGCATGATGCAGGTGGTAACGGGCTTGCCACTTATTACACGCTCAGATCGTTTGTGGATGGAACACTAAAGACCATTGGCAACGGCGCTGCTTTCGGATATAAAGAAGCCACCGAATTTTCCGTTGATTCCAGTGTTGGACTGGATGAAACCGCCATTGAAGACAACTCCTTTGAAATTTTCCCAAATCCGGTTGTAAATACATCGACCATTCACTTTAACCTGAAGCAGGCAGGGAATGTTACAGTAGAACTTTACAACAGTACCGGCAAAAAAGTAATGGAACCGGCAAACGGTCACTACAATTCAGGTTCAAACACTTTGAACCTGAATGTAACCGGGCTGGATAGTGGAGTTTATTTCCTCAGTATGAAATCAGGAAACCAGACTATCACACGCAAAATTGCAGTTGTAAGATAATTCCTTTTTTTGAAGAAAACAAAAGCCATCTGAGGATTCACTTCAGGTGGCTTTTTTTATGCCCACAGTTTCAGCATCTGGGCTATCAGCAATCCGAGGTAATTCCCGATGGCATAACCAACTATTCCAACAGTAAGCCCCGAAACGACAATCTCCCTGTTTTTCAAAGCCCCGGCAACAACCGGGACAAAAGGCGGGCTGCAGATTAATGCAGTGGAAGTTACAATCACTGTGTCGGTGTCGATATGGAACAGGCGGGCAAAAATAACATGAAGCAGCAGCGAACCGAAAATGACAAGTGCCAGGTATGGGAAAACAACAACTGCACTTCCGGCAAGATCCGAAATGTTAACCATTGAAGCGACTACCACACTAAAAATAAGAATGAAGTACATGCCAAGCTCGAATGTCTTTTCAATCTGATTTATTTTTTGAAGCAGCGATCCCGCTAAGCCTAATGTGGTGATCGTCAGAATCACCACAATCATCTGACTGTTTTCAGGCACAAACATCGAAATTCCTCCGGCAATAAGGAAAATACCTGCAGAAAGTGCCAATGCCTTGATTAGTGGCAACAGTTTCTCCCTTCTTAGGATTCCTTCATATGGATGGCTGTTTTCATTCCATTCCGTATCATGGGACTGCAGTATTTTTTTTCTGAAAGGGGGGAGAAAAAGCAGGAAAATGCGCTGACCTGCGCTGATAAGGAATAGAAAGTAGATGCCGGAAAGCAGCATATCGTAGGAGTGTGTGAGCAGGTAAACCTCTTCATCCACATCGAGCATGATTTTTAGAGAAGCCAGGTTGGGTGTGCCTCCCGTGTAAACGCCAATCAACAGACCTCCTATTTTCCAGAAATCGGGTATTTCGTCACTTTTGAACATGAAAAAACCTGCAATCACCATCATGATCACCGAAATAACCGCAAGCACCATCGAAACAGCCGTTTTTCCAGCCAGCGAAAACCATTGTCGCAGGTTGGTTGAGAACAGTAACAGGGGAATGGCAAGGGGGATGGTAATCATCGGGATTAACTCCTGCGCCGGTTCTCCGCTTTCGGGAATGATGCCAAGATTACCTGCAATGATTCCCACAATATATGCAACTACAACGGCTCCAATTTTATCAATCCATTTTACATGCTGACTCAGGTAAAGAATCAGCAGTGGCGAAAAAACATAAAAAAGTACCAGTAGAATAACTGAGACCATAATGTTCAGATTGAGATACCGCCCAAAGGTAATGCATATTATTTATCTTGGTTGAACGATCCAGGATTGCTCTCTGTACAAGGCTATCACTTTGCTGCATTCTGGTTTTGACGCCCGAACCATCATCCTTCCCTGCTGATGATGTAGTAGGTGTAGAAAACAAAAATCAACAACAAAATCACAGCTTCCCACCTGTCGAGCTTTTTCTTTTTACCGGTGAACATGGTGATAAATAAAATGAGCGTACCCAGTGTAAGAAGCAAGATTTCCAGATTAAAGGCGCTATTATAGGCGAGAGGATTAATCAGCGAACTCACACCAATGATCAAAAATATGTTGAAAATATTGGAGCCGATAATGTTACCTACAGCAATGTCGCTGTTTTTTTTGAAAGCCGCAACCACAGAAGTAGCCAGTTCAGGCAGTGAAGTTCCTGCAGCTACGATTGTCAGGCCAATAATTTTCTCGCTCATGCCAAGAGCTTCAGCCAGAAGAGAAGCATTGATCACCACAAACCTGCCACCTATGACCAGTCCTGCCAGACCCCCCAGGATCAGTCCCCAAATTTTGATGGCCGAATACTGCTTCACATGGATATCCTGTTTTTCGGGGTCTTTTTTTACCTGCTTGTAAACATAATACAGAAAAAGTCCAAACATAACCAACAAGATTATTCCGTCGATCCGCGATAAAATGCAGACGTCATCAAATACCCCGAAATTTGTCAAGGCGAAAAGCAGCATCACGGCAAGCAGTGAGATGGGGATTTCTTTCCACACCGTGCTTGACTGTACAGTTAGTGGAGTGATTAGGCCTGCAATACCAAGTATGATAAAAAGGTTAAAGTTATTGCTGCCTATGACATTCCCAAATACGATATCAAAATGGCTCTGCGACGAAGCGAAGATATTTACAATCAATTCAGGGGCTGAAGTACCAAATGCGACGATGGTCAATCCTATCGCAAGGTCAGAAACATTGTATTTTTTTGCCAGCGAAGAAGCACCGCTGACCAGCCAGTCAGCACCATAAATCAGTAGGACAAATCCTACAATCAGTAGAACAATCTGAACTATCATTTTTAAATCTGGTAATTTTGGAAATAAAACCCAACCGCCTGCACTTTATTTTCAGTCAGCTAATTTTTCATTCGCATGGGTTACAGGAAAGATGACATCCTCACCATACTCTAATTATAAACATCAAGTATCTGCGTTCCTTCGAGTCACCAAAAATGCACTGGTGCGGCTTGCAGAAGGTTAAGATTGAGGTGGAGGTTGAGGTGGAGGTTGAGGTGGAGTAGGATAACCTTAACCTTAATCTTAACCTTAACCTTAATCTCAACCTCCTCTTTTCCAAGCTCTCTTCGTCTCCCTGGTCTCTTATGCTCTCTTTCTCATCTCATAAACCTTCTTTCCGCCATAAGCAGCGCCAAGGGTGAGCAGGATCACGAGGCCGGAACCAACCGGGGTTCCACCTCCCGGAGGTGTCTGATTACCTTCCAGCCCATGGCCTCCCGGAGGAGGTGGCGGATCCTGGGCTGTAAGCGTAGTTGTCAGTACCAGAAAAAACAGGAATGACAGGACTTTGAATAGCATGTTTCTGATTTTCATTGCAGTATCTTTTATTATTGAATATTTGCTTTTATGGTTTGAGAGGCATTGCCGGTATTGATCCTGACGATGTAAATACCTGCAGGCTGATTTAGCGTGAGGCTTTGCAGCCCGGAACCTGTGAGTTGCGTTCCGTAAACCCTGCGCCCCATCAGATCGAACACCTCAACAAACGCCGGACCTGCTTCATTGTTCACATAGAGTGTGTTGTAATAAATCCAGGCATTGACTTCCTTTCCAGGGGACGTTTCGTTGACTCCCACTGCGCTGAACTTGAGGAGGAAGCGAATTGGAGCTTCGCCCTCTGATGCAGTGAACGTGTATACCGGATTGATAGAAAGGTCATGAGCAATCCCTGTTTTCAGATCAATCAGCACAAGGACAGCATTGAAATCGTTTGCTGCAAGTTCGATGGTGTAATCAGTATGGCCGTTGGATTCAAATTCGAAAGGAATTTCGTATCCGGCAGGTATTTCCTTCAGCGTATTGGTTGAAACTTCTTCACCATTCACCTGGCTGAAAAACTTTGGTGCGCCCCCTGCCAGGAATCTTGAGTCCCAGTAAAAATCAAAGTCGTTGGTTGCTTCAGGGTTGATGCGGATGATGGAATGTTGTGCAGAACTGCCGTCGGCAGGTTTGGCTACCAGCCTGATTTCATCTTCCGCTCCAGATTTATACCAGCCAGTGCTGTGTGTACGGGATGCTTTTGGAATGGTCAGGCTATTTGTTGCATCATCCACCTGAACGTAAAAGCCCTGAGCGGCCGGTATAACACCATCTGCTGAGATATCGGTGTAACTCATCAACGCTGAATTCCAAATTTTTGCATTACCAGCGACTTCTGAAGAAAGAGCCCAGTTTCCATCGTTCCAATAAATTGCAGAGGGGAAAGGATTGCCCAGTAAATGCCATCCTTTTCCTTGTGTCGAAGTATAGGATAAATTGGAAATGGGTACATCTGCATTGTTTATACTTCCAGAAAATATCAGATTGTACTGCGTTTGCTGATAGGAAACAAGGTATCCCCGTCCAACAACAAAATTAGGTCCGTTCCAAACGCTGAATTTGGGATCATCCTCAGGGTCTTCCTTGTAATTCACCCACTGCCGGGTGGGTTCATGGTAGCCGTAAAAGTCATAATCGTTGTTTTCTCCTGATGTTTCAAAAGCTGAAATGGCCTGGCTTGCAACCGGCGAACTGAGAAAATGCCAGCCTGAATTCCATGTACCCCACTCAGGCGCAGATTCAATAGTAAGATAATAATCAAGGGCGCCGGAACCTGTGATTGTCCCTGTTACTATGAGTGAACCTGATGAACCGCTCGAGGACTGATTCTGAATAGAAACATTTCCGTTATTGGTCAGGTTACCATTTATTGTCAGGCTTTGTTCGTAAGCAATCACAAGTTCCCCGCCGCTGTTAATGACCAGGTTATTTACTTCAACTTCAGTTCCCTTGATCACCAGTTTGGCGCCAGAATTTACCGTAATAGTTCCGGATGCCAGATCACTGTAAAGCCAAAGCTCTCCCTCCTGCACGGTGGTGTTTCCGGTGTAGGTGTTAGTACCTGACAACCACAGGCTGCCACCTCCTGTTTTTATAAGGGTACCGGTGCCTTCAATATCGTAGGCAAATTCATCACTATAACTTGAGGGGGTATTGAATACCAAGTTGCTGTTGTTTATGATATTTGAGTAAAAAAAAGAGGGAAAGTTCACACCATCTCCTATTTGAAGTGTTCCTTCAGAGATGGTTAATCCATTGTAGTCATTATTACCATTTAGGATTAGCGTTCCGGGACCGAGTTTCAATACACCACCTGTTCCATCCATCACCCCATTTACTGTGATATCCTGAAGACAAAGAAAAGATGCAATATTCGTGTTGATGAAAATCGTGGAATTAAAAACCAGGCCTCCACCAAGCGCCTGAAATTCAACCACTGGTCCATCCACACCGATAGGAACATTGAACGTATGCAATGCCGGTGAATCGTTATAAATACCCTGATCGAGACTTATTCCTCCTCCAGCCTCATTAAAAATCCTGGGAACACTAGCACCCGCCTGAAGGGTAAGGGTTTTCAGTTGAAACCATGCCCCGTTTACCATCATCATCGGGTTGTTATTATGACCGATGAAAACGTAATTTCGTCCAATTGGATCCCACTGATTACAAACATTTTTGTCTGGCCTGTCAACCCACCAGCCATCGCATACCCTGTACCAAGGGTTGGATGGATCAAGCCAATTCCCTGTAGTTGCTGCATCCCGGTGATAGATCGTTTCCTGAGAAAACAAAAGATTGGGAAGAGTTATAGCAATTTGAATCAAAATTAAGAATAGTAATCTTTTTCTCATAACTGTAAAATTTTATTGTTTAATTCTTCATTTCACGCTGCTAAATTACAACGATTTATAATGATTCCGTAAATTTTTAGAATTTTTAAAACGGCAAACATAAAAAAGAT
>JACZJL010000036.1 GCA_014860585.1 Bacteroidales bacterium
GATTATTAGCACAGAGCGTTGAAAATCTATGAGGAAGACTTTTGAGACCGCCTCTTTATAATAAACTCTTCACTACCCTCTTCACCAATGTTCCTTTTTCACCACTTAGTTTAAACTGGTAAACTCCGGATTGAAGATCCGAAAGGTCAACGCTGAGTTCTTTTTGACCTACGTTAACAATTGTCATGATTGTAGTTCCAAGTGACCCGATCACCTCAATTTTTGAGAAATCCGAAATACCGGAAATCCAAACCAGTCCATCAGTGGGATTGGGATAAACATTGATATTTGGTGAAAACCCACTTACAATGCCGGTGGATGAAAGGTTTATCATTTTGATGGCTGATAATCCCTCATCGGCGAAATTGCCGGAATGTGGCATTTGCAGGTTGTATTCCACCTCCATATCGAAAATTTCGCCGGTTGATGGCCGGTAAACCTTGAAGGTCATCAGCTCCATATCATCAAAGCCATCTTTAAAAGTAGTTAATTGGTCATCGGCATTGGCGATGAGAATGAAATTGCTTTTTGGATCAATAATTTCAGCTACGCCATGACAGATTTCCTGTTCTGAAAAAACGCCGATCACGTCGCCGGGGAGCAGTCCCTGAGTGTGATCTCCTTCGATGACAATCAGATGCGAAGAACCTGTAACAACGACTTCATTCCAGGGATGATCTGGATGCTTTTCCTGGGGAAGCTGAGCTGTCCAGGTGTTTTTAGCGTTTTCAGGAAACGTCACGGAACCGGATGAATTGAGGTAAGCATAATAAGCTTTTCCCGGCAGCAGGCTTCCCAATGTGTTGATGCCAAAGGCAGGCCAGTACACGCCAACCCCGGCCACATCTTTAACCAACTCGACGCTCGTTCCTGCGAAAAGTGAAACCACGTTCACCGGTTGGTTAGTTATAACCGGAACGAGACTCCATCCTGCATTTATCCCGAAAACCTTGTTGGATTCCTCTGCACCGCTGATCTCCAGCACATCCGGCGCACTCATTTTCACTTTATATGCCGATTGTGGCTGCCAGATGCCGATGGTATTTATTCCACCTGACGGATAATAGGCCTGTGTCATGGTTTGGGCAATGATAAAATTGCTGCCCAGTGGGTCAAATATGCTCACCATGTTGTCGTTTGCTGGCATTACAAAACTCGAAAGACCACTCCATCCTGCGGGTAGTGGGATGCTGTGCGTCATCAGCTCATCGCCCCAGAATATGCGGTTAAACTGATCTTTCTCAAAAGGAGTTCCTGCAAAACCACCAAAGGCATTTTCAAAAGTAACCTCCCCCTGATCAACAGATTTCACCACATTATAATTGCCTCCCCAGCTATTCATCGGAAAATTGGCTTCTGGTATCGTAATGGTCTGATTATTATTGATTGTAAGCAAAGTTCCGCCAGCTATTCCATTTTGAAAGGTTGATTTCAGGAAAGGCAACATGGGATTGATGGCTGCACCGTCTTTGATGTGTATCCCCATCTCGCCCATCCGCTCAAATATAGCATATTGTGCACCGATGGTTCCCCCTGAATTGACTTCGAGACTGAAATAGCCGGGTGAGGTGACCAGCGCAGAGAAAGCAGTGGAACCTAAAAGGTTCAGACTGCCTCCATTATTCACCAACAGGGTGCGGTTATTTCCCATGCTGAGGGTAGCGCCTTCGTTAAGGTTCATTTCACCGGCACTAATGTTGAGGTCGCCGTCAACATGCAGCGTTGCTCCCTGGGTGATGGTAATGTGTGTTTCGGAATACATTACCTGTGAAAAGGAGATTCCTGAAATGAAGCATGATATTGTAAAAAGGATAATGTGTTTCATGTTGTTGCAATTTTAAAAGATTAGATAAATAAACAAATTATTTTGAATTGAGTTGTTTCTCCAGCGCATCAATCCGTTGGTTTTGTGATTCAATAATGGCATGAAGCTCTTTAATCGCCTCAGTTAGCACAGGTATCAGACCAATGTAATTTATCCCCTTGTAGCTTAGCGGGTCGCGTTGCGCTGTATGTGTATCAGAATAGGGATCTGTTCCGGGATGAATGTTTTCAGTTACCAATTCAGGGAAAATCGTTTCAAACTCCTGAGCAATAAAGCCAAATTGAGTTCCTCCGGAAAGGTTCATAAAACCAAATTCATCACACCTGTTTTCATACATCTTGCCTTGCAGCCGGGTGATTTTTTCTAAATTGTTCTCCATTTCACGTATATTCCGCTTCAACGAGAGGTCAGAAGGATTGCTAAAATTGCCGGTAACGGTTACATTTCCATTGAAATAGCCTGCATAATTGGTTGCTAATGAACCAGAACCCTCTGCAAAAATTCCATAATTAACAGAAAAAGATTGAACTGAAAAGTAACCGGCGTACCTAAACCCACCTTGATTTCCTCCGGTAACTTCAGAATGTAAACCATACTTAAGGCCAGTAGTGTTAGACCCAACAAGAAAAGCACGCACACCATAGCGACCACCCTGAAAAAAGCCCCCAGTTCCTGTTGTGTTTAGCGCTACTTTGCCGACAACTGCTGTTCCGTCATAACTGGATACTGCATCAGATATTTCTGCTATGATCAAAGGTTGCGATGCAGAAGTGGCCACCACATGTAGCAAACTACCTGGGTCAGTTGTGTTTATACCCACATTTTGCTGGAAATAGTTTTTACTTCCGCCTGATCCTGCAAAATAGCCAGCATAGCCTTCAGGACTATCTGTTAGCCCATAGACTCCGTAATTAGTTCCAGAAGTCGCCGAAGCATACCCATAAACACCGCGGCCTGACACAGAAACTGCTTCACCGAATACTCCATAATTGGAATTTGTAGTGCTGAAATTTTTTCCATACACCCCTGCCGAACCAGATCCAGATGTGGTGTTTAGTGCAAACCCCCTGATGCCATTGGCATTAGCTGAGGGTGAGTCT
>JACZJL010000037.1 GCA_014860585.1 Bacteroidales bacterium
AACGAAAGCACATCGTCGGCAGCCGGAACCTGTACGATCCGGTTGATAAATGATGCGACAAATAACGATATAAAATATTGCAACATCAAAGGATCATCGCTTTCCACCGGTGATGGAATTGTCACATTTTCCACTACAACCGGTACAAGCGGTAATGATGACAATTCCGTCGAACATAATCATATCACAAATAATGACAACAACAGGCCGGTAAATGCAATATTTTCTCTCGGAACCGAAACAAAAGAGAACAGCGGAAATACCATTAACAACAATCAAATCTTTGACTTTCTCAACGCAGCAAATACATCTCACGGGATTGAGCTATCCGGTTACAATACCGGCTGGACGATATCCGGTAACAGTTTCTTTGAAACCACTGCATTTGCTCCATCCGCCAATGTGGCCTATGTCATCATAAACATTTCCAACGCGGGGACAGGGTATGAAATTGATGGCAATTTTGTCGGAGGCAGCGCTGCAGAATGTTCCGGAACATGGACAAAAACTTCAGGGGCTAATTCGTTTGTTTGCATGATGCTTAGTATTAATGAAACAAGCACTACCAATTCCATCACAAACAACACCATCAAAGGATTTGATTTCGACAACTCGGGAAATCCCAGCTGGAGCGGAATTATCTATGATTGCACCAATTCTGTAAATGGGGTAATAAGCGGAAATACCATAGGTTCTTCAACTGGTACCGGGGCTATCGCAATCCGGAATTCCGGCACTGCAAGCGGTGGAGCTCAATTCACTGCCATTACGAGCTTGGGTGATGCCGATGTGGAAGATAACGTTATTGGCTCCATTACCTTAGACGCTGATGAAAATTACTTTTTTAATTTTTTTGGTATTATGACCAGTATGGGTACCGAATGCAGCATCAGCAACAATATAATCGGCAGCGAAATAACCGCCAACAGTATCATCTCAACGTCCGTTTCGGATGTGGCGGGATCAGCTAATCCGGGTCATTATCAATTCATGCGCGGGATTTATACACCCCATACTACGGATAATGGCATCCTGACCATTTCCGGCAATACGATTGCCAACCTGACCAATAATATCCGGTATGAGTATGATGGAATTTCAGTAGTGCCTTTATACGGAATATCTTCCGGTGGCGCTGAGATGAATATCAACAACAACAAAATCCACGATCTTAAGGTTGATTATTTTGGCAGTGATCCGTCAGTCAGCCTTGCTTATGGCGGGGCCATTGTGGGAATTTCGCTCTACGCAAACGCTGAGCTATCGGAAATATCCCGGAATGAAATTTACAATATTGAAGTTGCCAATAGCACAAATGGGACTGAGCCAACAGCTTCATGCGGGATACATTTAGCTGTGAGCTCCGGTAGTACTGCAATTTACGGGAATTTTATCCATAGTATTGATATCAACACATCTTCTTCCGGGTCGTTTATCAGCGGGATGCATAACTATTATTCCGAGGTCTCCTATTATAACAACGTGATCTCCCTGGGTAACTCAGTGAATTCTCATGCTGCTTTGTATGGAATATTGGAATGGCATACCGGAGCGGGAGGAGACGAGAAAGAAACATTTTTCAATACCATTTACATCGGGGGTACCGCCCCGGCAGATGCAGGAAAATCTTATGCATTTTTTTCATTGCTGGTAAAACCAAGATCGCATAAAAACAACATTTTCTGCAATACACGAACCGGCGGAACAGGAACTACGCATTACGCCATCGGATTATCAACTAATGTCGGACTTTCAATTGATTATAACGACTATTATGTTTCCGGCGCCAACAGTCTGCTTGGTTTTTTTGACGGAAGTGATATTGCCACGCTTGCGGATTGGCAGGCCGCAACAGGAGGGGATGCAAATAGTTTAACTGTTAATCCGGATTTCGCCAACCCCGGCGGAACTGACCCTGAAGATTATAAAACCGGTGTTTTAGCTGAAGGAAACACCATCGCTGGATTAACTGAAGATTATGCAGGCACAGCAAGATATGATCCTCCTACGATGGGCGCATTTGAATATGAACCCAAAATCATATTTGTGAAACACAATGCTTCCGGCGCAAACAATGGAAACTCATGGGCAAATGCATATATTTCACTTCAGGCAGGTCTGGAAGCAGCCTACAGAGGGGACAAAATCTATGTTGCTTCAGGTACTTATCATCCATCAAAAGAACCAGACGGCACAACAGACGAACCCCGCAGGTTTATTTTCACGATGAAAAACGGCGTGGGAATCTATGGTGGTTTTGCAGGAAATGAAGATCCCCTGACTTTCAATCTGAATGAAAGGGATTTTTTAACTAATGAAACAATATTGAGCGGTGACTTGTCGGATAATGATATTTTCGATATTAATTACGAGGGAGGATATTGCAATTCTACCGGTGAAGACAATTGCTATCATGTAATTTATTATCCGGATCTGACACCTGCACTCGATAATACAGCTACTCTTGACGGTTTTACTATTACAGGTGGAAATGCTTTTGATAGCGTCAATTCGGACTTATCTGGCGGCGGTTTATATATCCATACTGCATCTCCTGTTATCAGCAATGTTATCATTAAAAATAATGCTGTCGGATGTGGAGGTGGTGGAGTTGCTGTAACAGAAGGTAACCCTGTATTTATCAATTCCCTTATCTATTCTAATTATGCCGCTATGGGTGGTGGGATTGACAATTATGGCGCTGCAATATCGCTTACAAATACAACAGTTACAGGAAATGTTGCCTGGTCGATTGGGGGTGGTATTAAGAATGACAATAATGGCATTACAAGTCTGAATAATTGCGTTGTTTGGAACAATATTGCAGGGGATGGTCAAGAAATCAAAATTAACAGCGGAATTGTTTCGCTGAACTTTTCGTGCTATGATAATCAGGAATGGGATATTTCCGGAACTATTTCTGTTTTAAATTCCATTACGACTGACCCAAGATTCGTTGATCCCGCCAATGATGATTTTACTTTATACGGAAGCTCGCCGTGTGTCAATACCGGGAATAATGCTTATGTTGAAGCTCCGAACCTTGTTGTTGAAAAAGATTTCAGAGGCGAGAACCGCATCCAGAATTCAACCATTGATATGGGCTGTTATGAGTGGACAAGCGGAACAGATCCGGATGGGATAATCATCTTTGTTGATATTAATGCTTCAGGCAGCAATAACGGTAAAAGCTGGACTAACGCTTTCAATTCTTTCCAATCGGCATTAGACATTGCAAACAACGGAGACCAAATCTGGGTAGCCGCAGGAGTTTATAAACCTTCGCAGGAACCTGATGGCACAACAGACGAGCCACGGAAATTCACCTTCCAGATGAAAAATGGCGTGGAAATCTTAGGCGGTTTTGAAGGAACGGAAGACCCTGCCACATTTGACCTGGACGACAGGGATTTCGCAGCCGACGAAACGATCCTGAGCGGTGACCTTAGCGGGGATGACCTGGTCACGGGGATAGGAGAGACCTTAGCTTTCTCCAATAATGGGGAAAATTGCTATCATGTTTTTTATCATCCAAATACGTTAGCCCTGACAAGTTCTGCCGTCCTCGACGGGTTCACCATTTCAGGCGGGAATGCCAATAGTGGCTGGCCATACGGACAAGGTGGAGGTATGCTCAATGACCAATGTACACCTATGATAAATAACGTTCTTTTTAAACACAATTCCGGTGTAAGTGGAGGTGGATTGTATGTTTATACATCAAACGGGGCATTTATATCAAATCTGACTTTTGAAAAGAATGGAGGTGGGGATGGCTGCGGTGGCCTGACTGTTTTTGAGTCCTCAATTACCCTTACAAATGCGCTGTTCGTCTACAATAAAGGAAGAAATGGAGGGGTGGTAAATAAAAATTCTACTTCTGAAATCACCAATGTGACATTTTATGGGAACTATGCCTGGGAAAACGGTGGTGGAATCATCAATGAAGACAATGGAACTTTAACGCTGAACAACTGCATTGTATGGAATAATATAGCTGACGAAGACGGAGATGAAATCTATCATGACGGAAATTCCATTACACTCAACAACTGCTGCTATAAAAATGATGCCGGCGATGTTTTCGGGTCTGTTTCCCCAACAAATTGCATCAACTCAGATCCGCGCCTCTCAGCACCGGAATCAGACGATTTCAGGCTTACTCACCTTTCACCATGCCTTGATACAGGATCTGACGGTTATAATGACGAATTGTACGATATCCGTGGAAAAGGTTTTGGAAGGAAATTATTAAAAACCGATCATACCCAAACTGGAACAATTGACATGGGAGCCTATGAATATAAGGAAGGAACCGATCCGTTAAGTTGTACCAATCCCACTGATGGCGGTGTGATTGCCGCTGCCCAGACCCTCTGTTCCGGTCATGTGCCCGATCCCTTCACCAGCGTTTCAGCACCCACAGGATATGTGGGAGATCTGGAGTACCAGTGGCAGATCAGCACTTCAAGCCCGACGTTTGTGGATATTCCGGGCGCTGCTTCGGAAACCTACACCCATACAGGAACCGTGACTCAGACCACCTGGTTCCGCAGGCTGGCAAGGGTAACCTGCGATCCGGGGGGCTGGGCTTCGGCAACGGCTTCTGATATTGTCCGGGTGGACATCGACCCCCTGCCCGTTGCAGGCGCAGGCGGGAGCGCAACAATCTGCGAAAACGGTTCACATCAGGTGAGTGGAGCTTCGGCAGCCAATGGAACCATACTCTGGACACATAATGGTGAAGGATCACTGATTGATGAAACCACACTTACTCCAACCTATACGGCTGCTTCAGGTGATGGAGGAAATACAGTAACACTGACCATGACCGTTACCAGCGACAATTCGTGCGGAACTGCAACAACTTCGGCAAATTATACTGTATATGTTGAACCGCTTCCCCAAGCCGCAGCCGGCGGCAGCGCAACGATCTGCGAATCCGGTTCACACCAGGTTAGTGGCGCCAGTGCAGCAAACGGAACAGTCGCCTGGTCGCACAACGGAACAGGTAATCTTACCGGCACGAGCACCTTAGCTCCGACATATACTGCCGCAGCCGGAGATGCCGGGAATGATGTTTTGCTGACCCTTACTGTAACCAGCGCCAACATTTGCAGTCCGGTAACAGCTACTGCTACTTACACTATAACTGTCGACCCGTTACCCACCGCTTCAGCTGGTGGTTCCGCAGTAATTTGCAGTTCCGAAGAAAGTTATACTTTACAAACAGGAGAAGCCTCTGCTTCCAATGGAACCATTCTTTGGACTCACAATGGAAAAGGCTCCCTGCAAAATGAAACCACTTTAACCCCAACTTACTCAATAGCTAACTTAATAACAGGGGTTTACACAAACTATGCGAACTGGGCATCACAGGCTACTAAAGGGGGTAAACAAATTACGACTGAAAATTTTAGTGCCTATAATGCAGGATACCTTGTTTCACCTCACACCTTTACAACTGGAAGCTATAATTACACAGTATCAACCGCTGGTGGTTTATATATAACTTCAGCTTATGGAAGGGAATTGAGCACAGACGCTGCTCTGGATGCAATAACGATTACATTTTCGCCCGGTGTTACATGCGTGGGTGGGAATTTCTATAGCTCAAACATTGCGGGTAATTATGTGAATAATGAGGTTATCATAAACTTTAATGGCGATGATCCTCCTGCTTCAATTACCTCATCTCCTGCAGATGTTAATAATTTTGTGGGTTATGTTTCATCAACATCTATCACATCAATAACCATCTCTTCAGTGCAAGGGGGTGGTGCACTCGTCTGGCCAACTCTGGATAATCTGAGGCTATCAAATGCAGCAGGAGAAGTTGACGGAACAGTTACATTAACCATCACAGTTAACAGCAACAATTTCTGTCAACCCGTCGCAGCATCTGCAACTTACACCATCACCTATGATCCTTTGCCCACAGCCTCAGCCGGCGGCAGCGCCACCATTTGCGAAACGGGTTCGCATCAGGTAAGCGGAGCTTCAGCCACGCACGGTACCATCCATTGGACACACAACGGAGCAGGAAATTTGGTCGGCACAAGTACCTTAACTCCGACTTACACCGCTGCAGCCGGCGATGCAGGTAATGCTGTGGTTCTAACGCTGACCGTTACCAGCAACAATACCTGCGGCGCGGCTTCAGCTCATGCAACGTACACCATCAACGTTGACCCGCTCACTATCGGTGGCACTGCCATCAACACCCAAACCATTTGCAGCAGCGAAATACCCGATGACCTTGAGCTGGTTGACCATGTTGGTAATGTGCTCAGATGGCAGCGCTCATCGGATGTGGATTTCACCTCACCACAGGATATTGCCGAAACTTCTGCGACACTTGCAGGTACAACCATTGGTGCTGTGACCCAAACTACCTGGTTCCGGGCTGAGGTGCAAAGTGGGGTTTGTGCTCCTGCATTCTCCGATCCTGTCGTGGTAAATATTGACCTCTTACCCCCATCCGCCATACCAAAGAACAATGCAGTGTACCTCGATCCTATGGGAAGTTACACCCTCGCGGCTGACGATGTCCTCTCAGATTACAACGACGATTTCACGGCAAAACAGGACATCACGGTGACGATGAATCCCGGCACATTCTCCTGTTCAGAAGCAGGTCAAACTTTTCAGGTGATAATAAACCTGGAAGATGAATGCGGGAATTCTTCCACTGTTTATTCCGATATTACCGTTCATGAAGGCACGGCATTATTGCCACCCTGGCTCAACGCCAACACCCATGCCAGTGCCAACGGTACGGCTTCCTACTCTCCCTGCGATGATGAGGGCACTTTCATGCTTACAGCTACCGGCAAGTCCACCACTACCAGCGATGTCTTCCACTCTGTCCATCAGGAACTTTGCGGCAACGGAACCGTGATTGCCCGCCTTGATGAAGTGCAAAACGGCGGCTGGGGCGGTGTGATGATGCGCGAAAATACTACCCCCGGAGCAAAAACCATTTTGTTCAAAACAAGGCTTTACAACCCCAATGTGATTATTGGTTATCGGACAACCACCAATAAATCCATGCGTAATTTAAGCCAGGTGGCACAGTTGATCCGG
>JACZJL010000038.1 GCA_014860585.1 Bacteroidales bacterium
AAGATTGTGCTGAAAATGCAGCAGTCCTATCCCGGGCTGAACCCGGATATGAGAGCATGGAAAGTTCAGGATATTGTTAATTTCCAGGAAGAGTTACTAAAAAAGGTAAATGCGCGCATCAGTGAAAAATGGTTTTACACCCACTTTAAAACTTCGGCTGACACTTTACCCCGCATTGATACACTAAATCTCCTAAGCAAATATGCCGGTTATTCCAATTGGGATGATTTTAAGTTCAAAAATTCACCATCCAATGCTCATCCGTTGGTTGCCCCAAAAAATGCTAACCGGTATTTTGTTCTCATCCCTGTGCTGGTGATATTGGTTCTTGTGATCTTTTATTTTGTTTTCAAGATCATTAGTACAAGGGATTACAAGTTTGTTTTCATTGATGAAGAAACGCAGCAACCCATTACAAACACCATCATTGAGGTAGCACTGCTTAAAGAAGGGGCGCCCCAGTCAAGTCAACTGTGCAAATCAGATGGATCATTTTTATTCAGCACCGACAAGAGCATTGTCAGTTTTGTTGTGAAGTCGCCACATTATCATACAGATACATTGACCATTGTGTTGGATAAAGTAAACCGGAAGGAGATTGTTGCGTTAAAACCGGATAGCTTTTCGACGATGCTCGACTACTTTTCGACTGTAAATGTGAAGGACTGGCAGAAACAACGGAACCAACTGGATCAGTCGGTGGCTGATAAAGCTGTTATTTGCCAGGTGTTTGATTCGGATAAAGACAAAGTGGATACCCTAAACAAATGGGAGTTTATCAACAGATTAACCATGTTGCCGGGAAGTCACCAGGATATCCGGATTTTGGAGAAAAAATACGAAGGCGAAAAAATCTCCTTCATCCGTTTCAAACAAAGTGAGGCAAAGAAATAAAATGTATCATTTTTGTCCGGGATAATTTTTTGTCAACCCGCATCTTTGGGAGGCCAGACTAATAAAGGCTGTCAGCAATTTAAATGAACTTTGCCCGGACATCAATGATTTTATTAGTTTAATTCGACACTATTTTAAGTCCGATAACCGATGCAATCAAAGTTGAAATAAAAAACACCCTCCAAAATGTTGCTGGTTCTTTAAACACAAATATTCCCACAAGCACTGTCCCAACGGCGCCTATTCCTGTCCACACAGCATAAGCAGTTCCAATGGGTAATTGCTGGGTTACTTTTACAAGCAGGTACATGCTGATCGCTAAGCTTAACAGAAACCCTAAATACCAATAAGTTGCCATCAAACCTGTTGCTTCTTTGGCCTTTCCCAAACAAAAAGCAAATCCAACTTCAAAGATGCCTGCAATAATCAGAAGTATCCAGTTCATTCTTCTTATCAATTTAAGAATCAGTTAGTATAGATGTTTGATTGCGCGCTGCCAAATTTCCAGAAGGGACTTCTTCTTGCTGATTACTCCTCACTATCTACTTTTTCCTGCTTACCTTCACGGTAATTATCTCCACTATCTGCAAGGCAGTAGTGATTGTGCTTAAATCAGGGTTAATGTTGCCGTCTTTGCCTGAATGATGGCCGTGGCCAACCGGCTTTAATTCGTAAGATTCCTGGAGTTTTTCCGGATCAATATCTACGGCATAAACCACAGAAGGCTGAGCAGATGTTTTGTACTCATCATCATCAGGGAACTTACTGTTTGTCCAGTATTCATTCCAGTCCCAGGACTGATTGATTTCGAAAAGGACTTTAAATTTCCCTGCCACCGATTTGTCAGTTTTTGACTGAAGCACAAATCCGGCTTCAGGAGTGGCCGAAGTGTAAGCATCGGGAATCGGGTTGGATTGCGTTGGCATATAGTGGCCAGCGTCGGATTTTACTCCACGTTTATGTGCCCAGACCGGCAGGGAGGCAGGGCGAACAAGTTCTCCGGGTTTCCATTTACCTTCTGATTTGTCCGCGTAGTTGAAATAGCCTTTGGCCACCGACTCATTGACGTACAATGTCTGAATGTATTTGCCGCCGGAATCTTCCACCCAGACTGCCATCATAGGATGGTTGTGCGATTTACCGGGAGTTGCTTCGAGTGTGATTTCAAGTCCGGCGCCATCTAAATTGGTTGTTATCATTTCCGGTGGCTGAACTTTATCTTTTTTTCTTTGCGGAAATGCTTCATTCTGAAATGATAACATCAGTGCAACCACAAGCATAAGGTTTAAAATCAAATGTTTTTTCATAGTGGGTAGTAATTTTAAAATTCAACCATTATTCCGATTGTTGGCAATACTGTACCAGATGTACTTTGCAATTCTTTTAACTGATAACGCTGATCAGGAGGTGGAGCTGACGGGTTGATGATGACCGGAACCCCGTTGGCATCGAGCACCCGTGTAAAGACCGGCGCCTGCTTAGACTGGAAGTTATATAGATTCTGAATGTCAACATAGAACATCAGCGTCCATTTATCATAGAAATATTGTTTATCCACCCGCACATCGAGTTGATGGAAAAAATCAAGGCGCAGTTCATTAAACTGGCTGTAGTCAAGATACGGACCTCCCTGAACATCCCAGGCGAGTTTGTAGCTTGAATATTCTTCGTCATAAGGTGTATAGGGTGCTCCTCCGACAAACCTCCATTTTCCGCCAATGTTCCAGTTTTTCTTCAGTTCCCGGAGAAACGTAATATTGAGTATGTGCTTATTATCCCATGTTGCCGGAATGTACTCGCCATTTGCATCTTCAAACTGACTCCTTACAAAGGTGTAGGATAAAATGGAATTAAAGCCGAAAAAATCGGTGTCGCGGGCGTAAACTTCGAAACCATAAGCTTTACCATTATCCGTTGAAACAACTTCTTCATTTCCAAAGACCCCAAAGTCCCCTCCTTTACTGGCAATACTCACTGAATCCTTGACTGAAAAAGGGTAGTTGTTATAGAATTTATAGAAGCCTTCGAGCGTGATTTTGGACTGTTCATCTGGAACATATTCCAGGCCTGCCACGTAATGATTTACTCCAATGTAGGTTAAACCATTTTCACGGTTCACATAATTACCTTCGTTATCCGTGAACCCAAGGGTTGTGTATGCCGGCCGCTGGTAGTAACGACCGATGTTTGCGTTCAGATACCATTTTTCAACCAGTGCATAGGAAGCAGACAGTCGCGGAGAAAACTGTTTAAGCATGTTTGTCATGGTGGAGGAGTAATCATTGGCATCCATCCTTACGCCCAATGAAAGGTTGAGCCGATCGTTGAGATAACCACGGCTCACCTGCCCAAACACGTTCCAGCTCAGCAGATTTAAATCTGCCACGCTATTCACCCTGATCACCTCATCATTTACATACTGCTTTTGAAAAGTATTGTTTTGATAGTTCGATAGCATTGCTCCTGCTCCGTAGTTGTAGTTCCACCCCGATTGCTTCCCGGTGAACTCATACCGCAGCTTGTTTTCGGCCTCCTGCGAGTCGTAATCAAAGGTTTTGGCTTCCTCTGCCTCAACGTTATCCTGGTATTTATAGGCTATATTATTCAGCATGTTCCGACTGAGCACCAACGTGTGAAATCCGTTTGTGGAAAAATGCCTGTAAACAGCGCCAAAAGTATAACTCCACTGGTCGTTGGCAGGGAGAAAATCAAGGATGTATTGTTGTTCATCTGTAGGATTTTCAATACCGGTATTCAGTTTATTAACGTCATAAGCGCCGAGGCCGATAAAGGTCAGTTGATTTTTCTTATCAATATCCCATCGGTATTTGAACTGGATGTCGTTGTATGTAGGTAAAAACGGAAGCCCCAACGCATCAAACAGGAACTGAAGATAAGACCTCCTGAAGGAAAATATCAGGCCGGAGTTCTCAGAAATAGGGCCGTTAGCAGTAAAGCCAAGGTCAGTGGCGCCAAGGGTTGCACGGAAATTCCAGTCATCTTTTTTTGGATCCACCATGCGAAAATCAAGCACTGAACTGAGGGAATTTCCACGCGATGCGGGAAAAGCTCCGGAGTAAAAATTTACTTCCCTGATAAAATCAACGTTGATGATTCCAACCGGGCCACCCGAAGCTCCCTGGGTGGCAAAGTGGTTAATAATGGGAATTTCGATACCGTCGAGGAAAAACGAATTTTCGCTTGGACCGCCACCCCTCACAATCACATCGTTACGCTGCACCGGAGTGGATGCAACGCCAGGCAGAGACTGGATTACCTTGGAAATATCGCGGTTAGCGCCAGGGCTGCGTTCTATTTCAGAAATATTTAATGTTCGCAACGAAACCGGGCTCTCCTGGCTTCGGACAAACGGTGATGCTTTCACAACAACCTCATCCAGTTTGATGGATGTTTCATTCATCGGAAGTTCAACAAACGTTGTCCGGGCATTGGTCACCAGGAAATCCTCAGAAACATAATTTTCAAACCCAACAGATGAAGCCGCCAACCTGGTAAAACCGGGGGTGATTCCAGTGAGGATAAACTTTCCATCAAGATCGGATGTTGCCCCAATATTGGTTCCAAAGATCACAATGTTGGTAAAAGGAAGCGGCTCATTGTTTTTGGCATTAAAAACCCGTCCCTCGATGCGCCCTGACTGAGCATAAATAACCTGGGCAACGATCAAAAGTAAAAATATGATGATTGATTTTTTCACAGTCCAACTAATTTTGAAGTCAACGAATTATTTTGTTTAACTAATCTGTTAAATTATCAAACAAACATTCAACAGAAAAGTTTCAAAGGTAGCAGGTTTTTAGCAAAACCGTTTAAATAATTTGCTGCAGTAGATACTTTTTGTTTAACTTCCTGTTTACCACGGTGGCTAATACCGGAAATTGAAAAATGACTATTTTTGCCCCCCTTATGAGGATAAATTTCGCATCTGACTACGGAATTAAAATTCACCTCTTTTTGAGGCAAATTCCTGCCTGTTTTAAAATTCAAAATTATATCAAATGACAAAGCTAAAATTGAGTTTCATGATGGTTTTTGTTTTGTTTTTATCTGTTCAAACATTGTTTTCAACAGGGTTACAGCCGAAACAAATTAACGACATCAACTTCGTTGCTGAGGTTAGCATTTCCCCTGATGGCAAATATGTGGCTTACACACTTTACGTAAACAGGCCATTAGCTGAAGGCGCCGGCGCCAATTACCGCGAGTTACATTTGTTCGATCTGACCAGTAAAGCAAGCACACCTATCATAACAGGCAGTGTTGTGGTAGCATCAATCGGATGGACTCCGGATGGGAAAATGATCACTTACCGTCAGGCAACAGCTACAACAAAAGGGATGCAGGTATTTGCCATTAACCCCGATGGCACATCCATCCGGCAACTGACCGACCTCGACCGGGCGGTAAGTTCTTACCAGTTTATTGATGATAAAACCCTTGGTATCACAGTCACTGAACCTGCTTCGGAAGCAAAAACAAAATTGCTTGGTCAAGGCTTCGATATGGTGATCTTCGAAGAGGAGTTACAAAACATCGTTCTTTGGCGGTACAACATCGAAAACCTCCAGATGGTGCAGTTGACGCAGAGTGGTTCCGTTTTCGATTTCACGGTGAGTCCAGACGGAAAGAAAATCGCTGCGGCCATTTCACAGGAAAACACGGTGGATGGTTCTTACATGTTTAAGAGAATCCACATCCTGGATGCGACGAATGGCCAGGAGCTTGAAAAGATCGAAAATCCAGGCAAATTGGGAAAAATGACCTGGAGTCCGGATAGCAAAAAACTGGCTTTCATTGCAGCTTCAATGCTCGAAGATGCGGTGGCAGGAAGCCTTTTTGTTTTTGAAACAGGCAAATGGCTAATCTACAACAACATTAAAAATCTTGTTGAAGGACAGGAATTATCGGTCATTGACCTGACATGGCAGGACAATAATACGTTGCTTTTTGCATCTGAAGAAAGCACTGACATAACAGTCAGAAGTATTGATGTGAGCGATCATTCGCAAAGAGTGGTGCTGGAAGGCGGAAAGGTTTGCTTCGGAGGTTTTCAGCATCATAACGGGGTTTTGTATTTTGCGGGGCATACACCTTCACATCCACAGGAACTCATACGCTTTGAAATGAAAAAGGGATCTGTTGAGCGGCTTACGAATCAAAATCCCTGGCTTGCAAATGTTGATTTAGCCCGACAGGAAAAGATGACCTTCACTGCCCGCGACGGATGGAAGATCGAAGGTGTTTTGATGTATCCTTTGAATTTTACTGAGGGTAAACAGTACCCGCTGATCACTTACATTCATGGTGGCCCTGAAGCGGCAGTTCAAAACGGATGGTTATCGGGCTACTCGCAATGGGGACAGTTTGCCGCGGCCAAAGATTTTTTTGTGTTTTTCCCAAACTACCGCGCCAGCTCAGGACGCGGAGTTGATTTTACGATGGCCGGCTATGGAGATCTGGTCGGAAAGGAATACGATGACGTGCTGGATGGGATTGATTATCTCATCGGCAAAGGAATGGTTGATCCGGCAAGAGTTGGAATCGGCGGAGGTTCTTACGGGGGATATTTTGCTGCATGGTCGGCCACACGCTACACAGAGCGGTTTGCTGCCGCAGTGGTTTTTGTTGGCGTATCCAACCAGGTTTCGAAGCGCAATACAACGGATATTCCGATGGAGGATTATCATGTGCACTGGGGTTTCTGGAACCATGAAGACCATGAAAAAGTTTGGGCTGCCAGCCCGGTAAAATATGCCCATCAAAGTAAAACGCCTACCTTAATTCTTCATGGAGAAAAAGATCCTCGAATCCCTGTTTCGCAGGGGATGGAACTCCATCGTGCGCTGAAATTGAACAGCAAAGCGCCTGTCAGGTTTGTTATTTATCCCGGTGAAGGTCATGGTAACGCAAAAAACACTAACCGTTACGACTACCTTGTCCGCACACTCGATTGGTTTGAGCACTTTCTGATCAAACAGCCGGGCTCTTCAGTGCTTCCGGAAAAATACCTCAATTACAACTAAATTAATCTGCTTGCCTGAGATGATTAAAACCAAAAAAGACAAAAAAGGACTTTTTGCCCGCTCGCTCGACATGATCGAGCTTGTTGGCAATAAATTACCACATCCTGCTACTATTTTTGCCTTACTGGCATTGATTGTTATTTTTTTTTCCTGGTTAGGATACATTACTGATGTTCAGTCCACTCATCCTGTTACCGGAGCTGTGATTAAAGCCCGCAATCTGATTAGTGCCGATGGGATCAGATGGATGTATTCCAATCTTTTACCCAATTTCCTGCTCTTTCCACCGCTTGGATATGTACTTGTAGTAATGGTGGGTATTGGTGTAGCTGAAGGTTCAGGACTTTTTACTTTGATGATCAGGGCATTGGTTCTTAAATCACCCAAAAGACTGATCACTGCGGCTATTGTGACCGCAGGAATCATTTCTCATTTAGCCAGCGAAGCAGGATACGTTGTACTCATTCCTCTGGGTGCTTTGATTTTCCATGCCCTCGGCCGTCACCCGATAGCCGGTTTGGCTGCCGCTTTTATTGGGGTCAGCGGTGGATTTGGCTCCAATTTTTTCATCGGCTCCATTGACCCGGTATTAGCCGGCATCACTGAAACCGCTGCACAAATTATCCGACCTGATGTAACCGTGAATCCTGCGGTGAACTATTACTTTATGTTTTTTTCATCATTTGTAGTGATCATTGTTGGCACGTGGGTAACCGAAAAAATTGTCGAGCCCCGGCTTGGCGAGTACAAAGGCAATGCCCCGCGTGTTCCCATCGAGCAATTGACATCACTTGAGCGCAAAGGCCTGCGGTGGGCAGGATACAGTCTGCTTGTAACAATTGTATTGCTGGCAATCACTGTGATACCCTCAAATGGAATTTTCCGCAATCCCGAAACCGGTGAAGTGTTGAACTCGCCTTTCTTCGATGGTATCATCATCGGGATTTTAATTTTTTTCTTTATCCCGGGATTAATTTACGGCATCATAGCAGGAACCATCAAAAATGACAAGGATGTTGTAAAACACATTACAAAATCTATGAGTGGCATGGCAGGATACATTGTACTGGTATTTTTTGCAGCACAATTTGTCTATTTTTTCAACTACAGCAACCTGGGGATCATTTTTGCCATCAAAGGAGCTAACGGGTTGCAGCAGATTGGATTGACCGGCATTCCGCTGATTGTCGGGTTCGTTCTTTTATCGGCATTCATCAACCTTTTCATGGGATCGGCCTCAGCCAAGTGGGCCATTATGGCGCCGGTTTTCATTCCAATGCTCATGCTCATTGATCCGCCATACCACCCTGGGCTTACCCAGGCTGCCTTTCGAATCGGTGACTCGGTTACTAATCTGATTACACCGATGATGAGTTATTTTGCACTGATTGTAACTTTCGCCCAAAAATATGATGAAAAATACGGGATCGGCACCATTATTTCAACAATGATTCCCTACACGTTGATTTTGACCCTTGCATGGACACTTTTACTGGTAGTATGGATGTTGACAGGCTTGCCACTTGGCCCTGACGGCCCGATTTTTATTCAATAGCATCATCCGGCTGAAACCTTGTAGCGACAATTGTTTTGAAAAATCAAGGTAGTGCGTTTCAGCGGTAATAAAAAAGATGTTTTTGTTAATATAAGATATTTTTCTAATTTTGCCGCCCAATTTTTTGAAGGAATTTTACGATGAATTATCTTAAACAGTTTGTCATTCCATTCACAGGATTGAAGTTTGGAGTTCATCATTATGAATTCGTAATTGATGATAAGTTCTTTGAAGCGTTGGACTATTCGATGTTCAAAAAGGGTTCGCTGGCAGTTGGCGTTGAGCTCAACCGTCAGGAACGCATGCTGATTTTCGATTTTCAAATTCGTGGTTTTATCGAAGTGGAATGTGACAGATGCCTCGACCTGATTAATTACCCGGTGGATAGTGATCACCGGCTGATTTTCAAATTTGGAGAGGATTGGGAAGATATTTCGGATGAAATCATCATCATACCGGAATCGGAATACCAGATTGATATTGCGCACTACCTTTATGAATTCATTGGTCTGACGCTGCCCATGCAGTGCATTCATCCGGATGACGAAAACGGATCCAGCACATGCAATGCGGAAATGTTGAAATTGCTGGGATATCACCCGGACACACACGAGGAAGACCCGAGATGGGAAGCCCTCAAAAAGTTGAAAAAGAAATAAACAATTGATTTTTACACCGAACATAATTAATATTTAAAATGGCTCATCCAAAACGAAAAATCTCCAAAACCAGGAGAGATAAAAGAAGGACGCACGACAAGGCAAAAATGCCAACTTTGGCTAAATGCCCTACAACCGGAACAGTGCATGTATTTCACAGAGCATACTGGGTTGATGGGGATCTCTATTACAAAGGAAAAGTTGTGATGCAAAAAAATGAAGTTTAACAATTTATCACCGGATAAGCTAAATCTCAACAAAGCTTCTTTCTGATGAGAATCGGATTAGATGCAATGGGTGGTGATTTTGCACCAGGTGCAATCATTGATGGCGCTCTGCTTGCCATCAGCGAATTGCCACGTGATGTCCATATTGTGCTTATCGGTGATGAGCAAATAATTCGCAGCTACCTTTCTGAAAAAGGGGTTAATTCCCACCGGTTCAAAATCATTCACACTACACAGGTGATTGAAATGGGAGAGAAACCATTGAAAGCCATTTCATCAAAACCGGATTCAAGCATATCTGTAGGACTGCGTTTATTGAAAAGCAATAAGATCGACACCTTTGCCAGTGCCGGAAACTCAGGCGCCATGTTGGTTGGCTCAATGTACAGTGTCGGAGCAATTCCAGGGGTTATCCGTCCCACCACTTTTGCTCATATTCCCCAGGAAAACGGAGGGACAAGCATCATTCTCGATATCGGTACCAATACAGATGTTAAAGTAGATGTTTTGTATCAGTTTGGTTTACTGGGGTCTATTTATGCCGAAAGTGTCATGAAAATAGCACAACCCCGCATCGGGTTACTCAATATCGGTGAAGAAGAGGGTAAAGGGAACCTCCTTACACAATCTGCCTTTCCGATGATGAAAGAGTCGAAAGATTTCAATTTTATCGGGAACATCGAAAGCCGTGACTTGTATAAATCTAAAGCTGATGTAGTGGTTTGTGATGGCTTTACAGGAAATATCCTGCTTAAACAAATAGAGTCTTTTTACCGTCTTTTACAAAAACGAAATCTCCTCGATAATTACTTCGAGCGGTTTAACTACGAGAATTATGGGGGAAGCCCGATTCTTGGGCTCAACGGTACAGTAATTCTTGGCCATGGCATTTCGAGTTCCATTGCCATTAAAAACATGATTCTATTATCGCGCAACATTGCATTGGCAAAGCTTTCGGATAAAGTCAAACAAGCTCTATTCAAATACTCCAATTAATTTATTTCCAGTAATTATGACCAGGATTCGAGCAGCAATCAAGGGTATTCATTGTTTTGTGCCACCATATATTCTGACCAATGAGGAGTTAACACGTATGGTGGATACAAATGATGAATGGATCATGACCCGTACCGGTATCAAAACCCGTCACATCCTCAAGGGCGTGGATAAAGGAACTTCCGATATGGGCGCCGAAGCTGTGAAAGGATTGCTCGAAAAAACCAATACTCACCCCGACGAAATTGACATGCTGATCTGTGCCACCGTTACACCCGACATGCAATTTCCGGCTACCGCCAACATTATTGCCGATAAAGTAGGGATTAAAAACGCTTTTCATTTCGATATCAACGCCGCCTGCTCAGGCCAGATCTACGCGCTCACCACTGCTGCCATGTACATCGAAACCGGGATGTGCAAAAAGGTGATCATGGTTGGCGCCGATAAAATGTCATCCATCATCGATTATACCGATCGTACTACCTGCGTGATATTTGGAGATGCTGCCGGAGCACTTTTGCTCGAGCCAACAACAGAAGATGTGGGGATCATCGATTCCATTCATCAATCGGACGGCATAGGAAGAATTCACCTGCATCAGAAAGCCGGCGGTTCTGTGAAACCTGCTTCCCACGAAACGGTGGATGCACGCGAGCATTACGTTTACCAGGAAGGTCAGCCGGTGTTCAAGTATGCCGTATCCAAGATGGCCGATGTTTCGGTGGAAATCATGAAAAAGCACAACATCAGCCCTGAAGAACTGGCATGGCTTGTTCCGCATCAGGCCAACATGCGCATCATCGAAGCCACTGCCCGCCGCATGGGTATTGACCGCGATCAGGTGATGATCAACATCGAACGCTACGGCAATACCACCTCTGCAACCATTCCGCTTTGTATCTGGGAATGGGAAGAGCAATTGAAAAAAGGGGATAAGATCATCCTTGCAGCTTTTGGAGGTGGTTTCACCTGGGGCGCTATTTACCTGAAATGGGCGTATGATGGTGCTGCTGAAGCAGGGAAAAAGAAGTAGGCAGTCAGGAGTCTTCAGTCGACAATAGGCAACATAAAATGTAAATTTGCTACAATTTATGGAGTTTAGAATAGAGTTGCCTGTTCGTTTTTGGCGATTTCTTTTTCGTCAAACTGAACTCCAAATTTTTCTTTCCAATACGAATCAAGGATTTTCTTCTGAAGCCTGGTATCACTTGTGATTTCCATAGAAAGTTTTTGTAATTGCCTGGCAAATTTGAACGTTTTTTTTGCCTCAAACCGGCCTTCAACAAGCGCATCTTTGAGCTGGTTGGTATATGCACTGAACGCTACTTTATTGCGTTGAGCTTTTACTCCCTTTAAGCTTTGTGCTTTTAACAAACGTGCTTCAATTATTTTTATGGTTGACTCGTAAAGTTCGGGTAATAATTTTGCAATTTCAAGTTTACTAAACCCAATAATTTCTAGAAATACCTTATCCAATTCAATGCGTAAACTTTCAATTTTGTTTGTTTCAAGCGAGTAAGTTTTTTTTGATTTTAGTTTGTTCCAAATTGAAACAATTTTGGAGGACTTCTCAAAGTTAGGTACTGGAATATCTTTAACTGAATAAACTGGTGTTTTAGTTATACCATCGCCTAATGAACTAAAGCTAATAAATTCCCTATGCAATTGATAAAAGGTCGAGTTCAAAATGGCAGAGTAGTAAGCCCTTTGTTTAGCTGAGTTCAAATAGATACCATAAAATTTATCTATTTCCATTATTTTCTGGCTATTTTCACAGACAAAGTAACGATCAAAATACATTTCTGGCCATAAAATGTCTGAGGGTTTTTCCTTCTTAATATTATACCATAGATTACGAGATGCACATGTAGGTCTTTTATCAATTTGTTTTCTCACACCACTTTTTAGATAAGAGGTAACAAATTTATATGATCGTAATTCACTTTCTGGAAGATCAGTAAAAATCAATTGGTATAAAAAACAATCACCTGAAGTGGTGTAAGAATTTAAATCTTTTGGACTTTTAATACAAGCCGTTAAAAATATTTCCTCAATCAGCCACAATTCGTTAAATCCATTCAAAACTAACCTAAGTCGATTGTCCTTTAATTGCTCGATCGTTGAAAATTTTTCTGAATTGTTTAAAGCTGCAGCAAGCATTAAACTTGTGGCTGTTTCGGTTTTATCTTCTAAAATAAAAAATTCGTTACAACCTGTCTTTATCCCAAATTTTACATTGGCTAACTGTTTTAATGGAACAAATTTGTCGGCTCCTTTACTCAAAATGTCAAAATAAACTTTGGGAGCTTTAAGAAATTGCCCCCATTTAGTATGATTGGCAAGGGTTTCCTGTGTAATACAGTTGATTCTGAAAAATTCGTTTTCTGTGTTCTGGCTTATTTCAAAAAAATATTCCCTTAAATCATCTACTCCTTTGTATTTCCTGATGGTATTGGCTAATGAATCAGTACACCAAATGAACTTAACAATATTTTTATTTCGTTTTTTTTCTTCTCTTTGTTTGCGAAGAATAACGATTGTAGTGTTGACAGAGGCCGATGGGAAGAAACGCTCAACTTCACTATCCATGATTGCAATGATTTCATAGTTTCTGAGCAGGTGGCGCTGCATATCAATCCCATAATCGGTGTCAAGCCAGGAGTTCTGACAAATAAAGGCAAGATAACCCCCATCTTTGAGAAACACTCCGGAGTGATAGAAGAAGTAAGCGAAAATTGAGGTTCTTTGCGATGGTTCAAACCCACATTCAGTTTTGATCAGTTTTTGAATTTGGGATTTAGTTACCGTTCCATGCATAGAACCAATTTCTTCTTGCCTTGTATAGGGCGGATTCCCAACAATAGCATCAAATTTTGGCAAAATCTTCTTCTCCTTTATCCCCTTCTGATTGTGTAAGTCAAGTCTTAAATGTTCAGTAATAGCAAAAAAATCCTTGTTCACAATTCTCGGATAACTTGGCCTTCGTGTATCTCGTATTGCCAGATTGAGCATGCTCAGGTAAACCGGATAGTTTGAAAGGTCGTTGCCGTAAATTTCATTGAGAAAGATTTCGTGTTTAACCCCTTTATCCTCTTCTCTTGCTAATGCTTTTTTACGTTCATAGGCTCTAACTAAAAATGTTCCTGAGCCGCACGAAGGGTCAAAAACTTTATCATTGCTTTTTCGAATAGCAAAAGCATTGATCAAATCAATTACATGAGGAGGTGTAAAGTACTGTCCAAGCTTGTGGCGTTCATCTTCGCGAATAAGTTCCTCAAAGATTCTTCCGATGATATCAAATGGAATGTTGCTGAAATTGTAATGACCACCAGCATCAAGAATATCCTTCACAAGGTCAATTGAGGCGTCACTTACAAAAGGAATTTTGAAAACAATATCAGAGCGTTCTCCAATAAGCAACTCGAAGTTTCTGGTAATTTCTTTAAATTCAGTAAAGTATTGCCAAATGATTTCTTCAAGATTTTCAGGAGTGTTAACAGAATGAGGCACGTGAATTGGGGGCAAGTTACGCCAGGTTGCATTATCAGCATAAGCTTTATAAAAAATGAGTTTCGATATGAGCATCAAAACTCCAATGTGGGTAAGGTTTTCAATTTCCTCAAAAGATGATGGCTTATTCCACAACTGTTTTTGTGCATAACCTGCAATTTCCTTGTGAAAAGCTTTGTCGCTATTAAATTTTTCCCACACTAAAACGCTGATAGGATGAGAATAGACTTCAATTAGTTTTCGAATTTTGAAAATGAATAATTCATCAAGATTGCTGAATGTAATAGGCTTACGATCCAAAATTTCAAGCGCCCGATCAAGATAAAATTCGGCAATGTTGCGGAGTTTGTTTTCAATTTCTTTTGAAGGGGAATAACTTACGCTTAATCGGTAAATATCCAGTAATGAGAAGAATCCTTCGTTGACACTTACCCTGTCATAAAGTTTGTCTCTTTCAAAGAAAGCGCATGCAAGAAAATTACAATTACCAAAATACTTGATATCCAATCGTTGAGCCCTTTCGACTTCTCGCATCAACACATCACTGTCGAAAACACTCTTGCCATCCCTGGCTGTTGGGTCTTTGAGTTCGATAAAGAAAATTGGCTTGCCGTTTTTATTTTTAAGTGTGATGTCAGCACGAAACTCTTCCTGCGCAGGATAAGGCTGAATCTTTCCTTCCAAACCTTTTTCCTTTATCAGTTCGGTGAAAATTGTATTTAAAGTGCCTTGTAGTTGTCTTTCGATCTTCATTTTGAATTGCCCCGTGGGTAATTAATTTAAAACATTGCATTTAATCAATCATAAACTCTTCTCGCCATCATCCTCCTTCGCTTTCTTCTTACTCCCTGAATACATTTCATATTTCACGAAGCGACATTCCAGCGGGCCGTTGTAAAGTTTTATCTTGCGTGAAGTGCGCAAACCAACCGATTTCAAAGCCGAATAATCCGATGTGATCAGCCAGGCATCCCAGCCGGTGTATGTTTTTTTCAGCACATCGCCAATCATTTTGTAAAATCCGTTCAGATCATCCTTTTCCAACCTTTCACCATACGGCGGATTGGTGACAATAATGCCTTCCTGTTCTTCAGGAATTGGGCTATCCTCAAAAGCCAATTTCTTCAGGCTTACCAGATTCTCCATTCTGGCTTCGGTGAGATTGTGGGCTGCGATGGACAGCATCCGCTGGTTTGCGTCTGCGCCGGTAATCAAGGGGGTTGTGGCTTTAATTTTTCGGTCAGCTTCACCTTTAATTTTCAACCACGTTTCACGGTCAAAATCTGCCCATTTCATAAAACCAAAATCTCTCCGGTAAAAGCCCGGAGGGATGTTCCTTGCGATCATCGCCGCTTCGATCAATAGTGTCCCGGAGCCGCACATCGGGTCGTAAAAACGGGTTTCTCCGTTCCAGCCTGTAAGCAGGATCATACCTGCGGCCAATACCTCATTGATGGGAGCTTCACCCTGCCACTCGCGGTAACCGCGTTTATGAAGGGATTCTCCGGAACTGTCAATCGAAATCGTGCATTGATCTCCTGCCAGATGGACATTGATACGCAGATCGGGGTTTTCAAGATCAATCGAAGGCCGGATGCCGCTTTTGCGTCTGAACTGATCCACCACCGCATCTTTCACCTTGAGTGAAACATAATGGGAGTTGGTCATTTTTGAATTGGTCACAAACGCATCTACCGCGATAGTTTGCTCATCGGTAATGTAATCCGACCAATCAATGCTGAGGATCCGCTGATAGAGTTCATGCTCATTGCCTGCGCGGTAAATGCCAATTACCTTTAAAATTCGCAAAGCAGTGCGACATGCGTAATTTGCCTTGTAAATTGTCTCCAGGTCACCCTCAAATGAAACTGCGCGGTGAAGGACCTGAATGTTATTACCCCCGATCAGGCCAATCTCTCTGGCCAATAATTCTTCGAGACCTGCCATCGTTTTTGCAACGAGCGAAAAAGTTGATTGTTCCGGTGTGTTTTGGGGAGCGTTGTCCTGCAATTCATTCTTCTTCTTGATGATCACCGGTTTTGTATTTGTCATGTGTTTGAATTTTTTTTCGTGAAAAGAATGCCCTGATCTTCTTCTTTAAATTACTTTTTGGCTCGTCATCCGTTGATCCGATCAGGTAGGCAAAGTCGCGCGTTGCTTCAATATTTTCAAAGATGATCTTCAGGCTGGCCAGGAACGGGATCACCAGCAACATGCCGGCCACTCCCCACACCATCCCGCCGGCGATGAGCCCTAAAATAGTGATGAAGGGATTCAACCGAACATACCCACCGGTTATAAATGGTGTAAGAATGTTATTCTCGGTGAACTGCACAAAAGTGAACAGGATCAGCACAGAAATAGCCAGATTAATGGAATCGCCGGTCAGAACAGCGAACATAAACGGGAAAAATGCGCCAATCCATGTTCCGAAGTAGGGGATAAAATTCAGAATGGCGGAGATAACGCCAAAGAAGATAGGATATTTGAGCCCAATAATATACAACCCTGTTGTATTGATGACAATCAAAATCATGACCACCACAAACGCACCGCCGAAATAACGCTGCGACACAATGGACATCTCCTTGAGAATTTTTTTTGCTACATCCTGACGGTTTTGGGGTGCAAGACGCAGTATAAATTTTTTGAACCGTTCGTGATATAATAGAATGTAAAATGTAAAAACAGGCATAATCAAGACTTTGAAAAGAGTACCTGCCGTGGCATTCAGGAGGTTGTTAGCAAATTGGTTTCCACTTGCAAAAAGATTATTGACACGCCCTTTCGCCCACTGTTTCTGCCATTCAATACCCACACCAAAATTGTCTTCAATGTAATGGGATACATCATTAATGTTGTCAAATGCTTTTTGTTTGATATCAGGAAATTCTTCTGCCATTCGCGCAATCTCATTGATAAAAAGCAGCGTCAGGCCGCCAAAAAATATCATCATCACAATAACCGAAACAAAGATCGAAAGCCCTTTTGGGATCCCAAGCCGACAAAGGTACCGGCAAAGCGGATAAAGCAATGAACTCAGCAACAGCCCGAAAGCGACAGGAACAAAAAAATCCCTGGCCACAATCAGGACAACAAACAACAAAATGATGAAAAGCAGGACGTAAGTGGCCTTTTGAATCATTGGGAAATGCTTATCCATGGAGTGAGGCATTGTTTTGTTGATTAATAGCGCAAAGCGTTAAATTCATGATCACGAATATCCCTTTGGAGGAATTTTTACAAATTTAGTATTTCCCGAAAATGGCGCTGATAAAATCTTAAAAAACGCGAAAGTGTCATTGCACCTTAGCGCCATTGCAATTCAAATTAGCTTTGACAGATAGCCCCGGTAAATACTTGCTACTAAAAAGATTTCCCTAATTTTGCCTCCAAATTCTTAACCTCTAATCTCAAGGGCAATGAAAAAACGATGTGTACTCAACTTAATCCTTTTCCTATCCATGGCAATGTTGCTGTCCTGCTCACAAGGGGAGTCTTTCGACACGAATGACTACAACAGTTATCCTGTTTACACAGGATCTGATCTCGAAATGAACTACACGCCTGCGGCCACAAGTTTCAGGATTTGGGCGCCAACTGCTGAAGAGGTTAGGGTCCGGATTTATGAAACCGGGATTGACGGCGACCCCATCATGGAAAAGAAAATGAAAAAGGATGAAGCAGGAACCTGGGTAGCCCGTTTTAATGAAGATTTAAAAAACCTGTTTTATACATTCCAGATAAAATATAAAAACGAGTGGCTGGATGAAACGCCCGGTATTTATTCAACTGCTGTGGGTGTAAACGGCAAGCGCGGCGCTATTTTCGACCTAAAGGAGACAAATCCGGAGGGATGGGAAGAAACCGAACGACCAATTCTTGAGAATTATAATGATATCATTATTTATGAAGTACAGGTGCGCGATCTCTCTATTCACCCGGAATCAGGAATCACAAACAAGGGCAAGTTCCTTGGAATGGCTGAGGAAGGCACTACCAGTCCTCATGGCCAGAAAACCGGAATTGATCATTTTAAGGAGTTGGGTGTAACCCATATTCATATCCTTCCGGCTTTTGATTTCCGTTCGATTGACGAAACCAAATTGCACGAAAAACGCTATAACTGGGGTTATGATCCGCTAAATTACAACGTGCCTGAAGGTTCCTTTTCCACCGATCCATACAACCCTAAAACCCGGATCCGTGAGTTCAAAGAGATGGTGGCAGCGCTGCACCGCAACGGGCTTCGCGTGGTTTTGGATGTAGTTTACAATCACACCGGTTATACCGAAAACTCCAACTTCAACTTGCTGGTACCCGGCTACTACTACCGGCAACGGGAGGACGGTTCCTGGTCAGATGCATCTGCCTGTGGAAATGAAACAGCTTCTGAACGGCCAATGATGCGCAGGTTTATGATCGAATCACTGAAGCATTGGGTAAATGAATATAAAATTGACGGCTTCCGTTTTGACCTGATGGGGATTCACGACATCGAAACCATGAACATGATCAGTAAGGAATTACACGCCATCGATCCAACCATTTTCCTTTATGGCGAAGGGTGGAAAGCCGGTAACAGCCCACTACCGGACGCAAAACTTGCATTGAAACATCTGACCTATCAACTGGATAGTATTGCGGCTTTCAGCGACGATATCCGTGATGGGATAAAAGGTTCATGGAATAACCATGAAGCTAAAGGATTTGTCAGCGGTGCAAAAGACCTCGAGGAAAGCATCAAATTCGGCGTGGTTGCAGCTACCGAACATCCACAGGTGGATTACTCCCTGATTAACTATTCAAAGGCGCCATGGGCAGGTCAACCTTACCAGTGCATCAACTATGTGTCGTGCCACGACAACCACACTCTTTTTGATAAACTGAAAATTTCAGCCCCTGAAGCCACCGAAGCCGAAATCATTAAAATGCACAAACTGGCCAACACGATCGTGATGACCTCACAAGGGATTCCGTTTCTCCATGCAGGCGTTGATTTTCTGCGAACTAAAAAAGGGGTGGAAAATTCTTATCAGTCCCCTGATTCCATCAATCAGATAGATTGGGAAAGAAAACATACTTATCAGGATGTATTCGGGTATTACAGGGATTTGATCACTTTACGCAAATCGCACCCTGCTTTCAGGATGACAAACAAAGAGGTCATTCAGCAAAATCTTGAATTTCTCGACCTGAAAATACCAGGGATTGTGGCTTTTAAACTGAGCGATTACACCGGCGGGGAAGCATGGCAAACCATCATTGTTATTTACAACTCCACACGACAGGCGCAACCCATCGACCTGCCCGGAGCTACCTGGACTGAGGTATTCAACGAATATGGATTAAACGTTAATGGTTACCGCACTATCCGCAACAACCGGGTGAATGTTCCACCAATTTCCGCCCTTGTTTTGGCTGAAGTGGCCAACTAATCATTTATTTTCAACATGAATTAACCCTTGTTCATTTTTAACTATGACAACAAAAAGAGCAGATAAAACCCGACTTGCACTGGTAGAAAGTGATCCGTGGCTCGAACCCGCCGAGACGGAGATCGAAAACCGTTTGAAACGTTTTCAGTCCCGCCTGGCCCAAAT